>QFOI01000241.1 GCA_003241175.1 Pseudopedobacter saltans | reverse complement strand
AAGATGTTCTGTTATATTGAATTTTTCTGCCGCTCCCAACACCAAATCAACACCAGGAATTTCTGCAATTTCTTTGGGTTTTAGCTGAGCGTAACAACCTGTAATTACCACCATGCTTTCTGGCGACTTTCGTTGGATACGCCTTACGATCTGACGACATTCCTTGTCTGCATTTTCGGTAACCGAACAAGTATTGATCACATAAACGTCTGCAATATCATCAAACGCCTTTTTCTCAAAACCGTCCGCTTCCAGCATACGCGAAAGTGTGGATGTTTCGGAAAAATTGAGCTTGCAGCCCAATGTGTGAAATGCGACTGATTTATTCTTTTGCATGATTTTGAGTCTGCAAAGATAAGACAATTAATTTGGTGATGGGTTAATTTGATGATTTGAAATGTACTTATGCCATCGTTGGTGTTATCACCAACGATTAATATTGTTGGTGATAACACCAACAAAGGCATAAAACTCTATTTCTGTCGTAAGCAAAGTGCATCGTCACGCTAATTCTTGCGTGAGTGAATTATATAAATCGAAATTAAGTGTGTTCCGAACAGTTGTATAAAAATGACTATTTTCTTGTCCGTCAGTTTCGACTTGCCTTTTGCACTATTAGCACGTTTTATACATTTGGTATTATCGACTTTGTAAGTAACAATAGAGTTTATATTCTTCTTGAAGGAGGCTTTACTTTTCTTGATTATGGCTATACATTTTATAATCAATAAAATGATTTTCCCCATAGAAATTAAATCGTCGATGCTTAAATTTTGAATATTCATTTTTGCATTTTCAACAAATCTTGAAAAAGGATTCAATTATGAAAAGGACACAAAATGGGGTTTGATAAGCTCGCTTTTAGATAATATTCAAAAAAGAGTGCAATTAGTCTATTTTTTTATTAAAGTTTGAATATTTGTTGATTTTTGAGAAATTTATACATTGTCTTAAATGGAAATAGCGGGACAAACCGCGTAAGAAAAATGCTATAAACCTCAAATATTTAACAATATTTAACATTTTTGACTGAAATATTGGAGTTAAAAGCAAAAAAAGCCAAACTTTAAATTTCGCTTTTTTTATGCCTTTGTTGGTGATAACACCAACAAAGGAGAAACGATAGCAAAGAATTCTACCTTAGTCTTTATTAGAGTAAAAAAGAACTTCTTGATTTGAAGAATAGATTACAACCTCAATTTGAGGATTCTGGTTCTCAAGTTCTATTGCAAAGGCAAGGGCTAAATCATAATTATCAAACACAGTATAGGTTTCTTGATCAATTGAAATAGCCCATTTCAAATCCACGTCAAGCACTATTCCTGTATTTCTTTCTGCTCTGATAAGGGCAACTTGAGACTCTTTAAGTATAGGAAACCGGGATCATTCTAATCCGAATTATTACACTGAAAATGAACTACCACAACCACAATTGGAAGATGCATTGGGATTATTGAACACGAAACCACGTGCATTGAGATCATTGTGCCAATCGATTTCCAAACCCTGTAGATACAACAAATGGTTTTTGTTGATGGCGCATTGAATGCCGTCAATTTCGAAAATGAGATCTGATTCTTGTTTGTCGTCAAAACCCAAAAGATAACTCATCCCACTGCAACCGCCACCTTTTACACCTACCCGTAAATACTGTTCTTGTCCTGATGGACTTCCTTGCAACAAGTTTTTAAATTCTATCGCTGCAGTTGGAGATATCGATATTGGAGCTATTGTTGTTGTTTCCATGATTGATTGTTTTTTATTGAATCTACTTTTACCCTAAGCCTCAGACCTTAGTCCTCATGCCTTTCGCCTAATCCGTGTATTTGTAACCAACACCTCTTACCGAGTGAAAATGTGTTGGATTTTTGCTGTCTTTTTCGAAATACTTCCTAAAGTTAAGGATAAAATTGTCAATCGTACGTGTCGCAGGATAGACGTTGTAACCCCAAACAGCTTGCAAAATCTTTTCACGCGTAACGACTTCACTTTTGTTTTCTATCAATAATTTGAGGAGCATGGTTTCTTTTTTGCTCAATTCGATAATCTGTCCTTGCCATGTTTGCGCTTGCTGGGAGGCGAACTCTATTTTATTGTTTCCAAATGTGTAAGTGTCGCTAACGGTGTCTTTATCCTGTATTTTACGGTTTTTAATAATCAGTTTTTTTACACGCAAAAGCAATTCTTCCAAGTCGAAAGGCTTGGTCAGGTAATCGTCAGCGCCTTTTTTCAAGCCAAGGATTTTGTCTTGACTGGTATTTTTGGCACTCAATATAAGTATCGGTGATTCGATATTTTGTAGACGTAGCGTTTCTGTTACGTTAATGCCATCAATCTCCGGAATCATGATGTCCATAATGATGAGATCGAAATATTCTTCCATCGCTGCTTTGGTCGCTTGTATGCCATCAAAAGCCGATGTTACGGTATATCCATCCAGTTCTAGGTTGAGTTTCAGGGTTTCGTGCAAGTTTTCCTCGTCTTCTACCAACAAAATATTGCCGTTATTTTCCATGCTGTTCTTTACTTAAAGGTAATTGTATTGTAAAAATAGTACCCTTGGGCTGATTATCCGCAATAAGTATCGAGCCATTGTGATCTGTGACTATTTTTTGACAAAGGAAAAGCCCAAGTCCTGTCCCTTTTGTCTTGCGTGTCTCTTCATTTCCTACACGGTAAAATTTTTCGAAAATACGTTCTCGTTCCTCTTGTTTGATGCCAATACCCTCATCCATAAAAGATAAGCGCGCCCATTGGGATGTTTTTTTCAACTCAACGGAAATGGTGGAATCTTTATCTGAATATTTGCGAGCATTGTCCAAAAAATTATTCAAAACTAGATCCAATAGGGCAACTTCGCCATCAATGAAAACATTGGGTTCTATCTGTGTCGTAATCTGTCTCGTAGGATAACGGTTCTGAAAATGATACAGTGCATTTTCGATTCGTTCGCTCCAGTCAATATGCGAAATATTCAGGATGTATTCGTTGGATTCCAGTTGAGATGCGGTCAATATATTGTTGACGAGTGCGTCTAGTCGTTTTGTTTCTTCCAGCGACTGATCCAATAGTTTGTTTCGTTTAAGATCATCCAGATTCCTTTTAAGTACGGTTTCCAAGTTGAGTTTAGTGATGGCAATCGGCGTTTTGAGTTCATGCGTGACGGCCATCATGAAATTCTGTTGTTTACGTGAAAGCAACAATTGCTGACGTGTCGTCCAGAAAACGTAGGCAGCACCAATCAATATAACCAAAAGATACGTAGAACCTTCGCCTACATATTGGAAGGTTTTGCGTTTCTTGGCATCCTTTAATGCATCTATTTTTTCCAAATATTCCGGATCGTCCTGCTTCAGCTCGATCAACCGGAAATGGTACATCTGCCTATTCTGGGATTCCAATGCAAAAAACCAGGAAGTAAAACCGGCAATGATGTACAGCAATAAAAAGGCAAAAGAGACGGTCAACAATTTGAGTTGATGTTTTTTATATTTTTTGCTCATCGTTCTACAAAAATCCGACCTGTAAAGGCATTTTCCAAATAGATATGCTTTTGTAAAGTAGATATTTCAACCTTTCGGGCATTTTTTGTCTATTTTTACCGAAAATTTAGAAGAGCAATGCTTTATTCAATGACTGGTTACGGTCGTGCCGAAAGATTAATCAACAACAAAAATTATATCATTGAGCTACGCTCTCTTAACGGAAAGCAATTTGACCTGAGACTTAATATGCCTTCCATCCTCAAACCTTTCGAATTTGATATTCGCAGCATGCTTAATGAAGGGCTGAGTCGTGGTACGGTCGAGTGTATCATTTCCATTGACGGTAGCAACAATTCGTCTTCTGTCTCGATCAACAAAGAACTGGCTAAAAGTTACTACAATACGATTAAGGAGCTATCGGATGATCTTTCCATCTCAGCGGGGGATATATTGCCCGTTGTATTGAAATTGCCGGATGTTATTACCAACACCGCTGATCTTGTTTCAGAAGAAGAGTTTGCGCAGATTGCCGAAGTATTGAAAGCTTGCGTCAACGAGATCAACGACCACCGTCAAAATGAAGGCGCGGTTTTGGAAAAAGATCTTCTGAGTCGTATTGAAAAAATAGAAAGCCTACAACCGGAAATCGCTTCGCATGAAGAAGGTAGAAGAGGTAAAATCAAGGAAAACCTTGCCAAACTTTTGAATGAATACGTCGGTAAAGATCAATATGACGCAGGTAGATTGGAACAGGAATTGATCTACTATATCGAAAAGATTGATATTCACGAAGAACAGGTTCGTCTGAAAAACCATTGTGACTACTTCCGAAGCATTTTGGAAGAAGATGGTGCGAGCAAAGGGAAAAAGCTTTCGTTTATCTTGCAGGAAGTAGGTCGGGAAATTAATACGACAGGTTCCAAAGCTTATAATTCGGATATTCAAAAATGTGTCGTATTGATGAAGGATGAACTGGAAAAAGCCAAAGAGCAAGTTTTGAATGTCCTGTAACAATTATTGAAGTCGTTTTATGTTGAAAAAAATAGCATCAGTCATATTGTTGGCCACTTTGGTACTATTGGTTTCCTGTAAGTACAAAGTCGGTTTCTATGAAAAAACAGTTGTTGTTCCAGGCAATGAATGGGGGTCTGGTTTTCGTCCGAGTTTTACCATTGAGATTACGGATACCAGCACTGCGTACAATATTTACGTTATTGTTCGTCACACCGATGCCTATCATTACAATAACCTGTGGATCAATTTTACTTCTATTGCACCAAGAAGTGTAGCGGAAACGCAAAAACTAAATCTCAAACTGGGAGACAATACCAAATGGCTCGGTTCTAGTATGGATGATATTGTGGAACACCGTATCCTTGTCAATAGAAATCCTGTAAAACTCCATGCTGGCAAATATGTTTTCATGTTGCAAAACATTATGCGGGAAGATCCATTGGCTGAAATTATGAACGTAGGGATTAGAGTCGCGAAAGTGGAATAAATAGATTCCCTTAACATATTGGCCGCTCGGTTTTGACTATATTGTGAAATCGAGCGGCTTCTTGTTGAGAGTATATGTACTATCAACTTTTTAGGTTGTTTGTTGTTGCAAATGATGGAATACGATAAATAGTTGGCATTATGAAAAAGAGTAACGTATTGGTATGTTTGGTTTTGGGACTATTGTTGGCAATGACAGTAAAAGGCCAGACTATACTGTTCCCTGAAAAAGACTACAAGGATTTGTTTATAGCCGTTCAGATGAATAGAGTATTTCCTGACAATAAGACTTTTGCAGATGCTACGCCACGCCATTCCGCCGACACACTGCGTTCTTGGTTTCAATTGTATAAACAAAACAACGGATTTCAACTAGACACTTTTGTTACAAATAATTTTCAATTACAGACGGTTAGCCCTATTGAAAATATTGAAAAGACAAAAAACGTAGTTCAGCATATTGAAGAATTGTGGACATTATTGGAGCGCCAACCAATACGCCAGCAACAGGCTAGCACATTGATACCTTTGCCACATCCTTATATAGTGCCTGGTGGCCGTTTTCAGGAAGTCTATTATTGGGATTCTTATTTTACTATGTTGGGTTTGCAAGTGAGTGGCAAGTACGAATTGATGGAGCATATCATAGACAATTTTGCCTATTTGATTGATCAATACGGACACATTCCCAATGGGAACAGAAGTTATTTTTTGAGTCGTTCTCAACCACCGTATTTTTCTTTGAT
>QFOI01000240.1 GCA_003241175.1 Pseudopedobacter saltans | reverse complement strand
AAGCGGAAGTTGTTCGTGTATTGTTAAGTCCAAATGCGGGAGCTAGAAACAAAGAACTTGATTTCTATTTTGAAAACTTGGACATTAAAGGTCGTTCAAGTATGGGAAACCAAGTGACCAAATATTCCGTCAAAAGCATTAAGTTAAAAGAAAAGGGAAAAAGCACACTAGAGCGTCGCAAATATTGGTATGATGATAAATTGGGAAGACTCAATACAGAAGAAAAGGGACTTTATTTGGGTACATTCGAAAATGAAAATTTGATAGTTGTTTTCCGAGATGGTAGTTATGAGATTACAGATACAGAGTTGACACAAAGATTTGATCCCGAAAAAGTCATGTTGGTCGAACAGTTCAACCCTGAAAAAGTCATTACTGCGGTCTATTTGGATAAAGAGAAAAATATATTCAACGTAAAACGTTTCCGTATCGAAACCTCAACGATGCATAGTAAGTTTTCTTTTATCAAAGAGGGAGATGGGAACGCATTGTTTGCCGTGACAAGTATTGAAGATCCGGTGTTGATTGTGCAAGGTGGTTCTGGAAAACAAGTTCGCACTGTTCGTTTCAAGATTGGCAAGATGGTCGATGTCATGGGTTGGAAAGCTATCGGTGCTAAACTCATGGAATTTACTAAGTCTGCCGAAATGGAATGGGAACAACCATCTGAGGAAAATGAACAACCTAGTTTGTTTGATGCATAAAGCAAACTAATTACCAACAAAAAGCCAATAGAAAACTCTATCGGCTTTTTGTTTGTATCTTACTAATCATCACCTCAACTACAATAAATCTATAGGCTTTCTTTGTATAATACCTCCTCCAACTACATCATCACCTTCATACAATACGGCACTTTGACCAGGTGCAATACCTTTGACATCTTCAAAGAAGCGAACATTTATTTTTCCAAGCTCTTCGCTATTGGTGATATGGCTGAGAGCGCCCTTGTCTTTGTAACGGATTTTGGTGATTAGATCCATCCCGTCCGTGGGAATGCCATCATATTTCAACCAATTCATTTTGGTTACGGACATGTAATTGGCTGCTAGGTCTTGTTCTTCACCCAAAACGACCGTAT
This sequence comes from Pseudopedobacter saltans, assembly GCA_003241175.1. Taxonomy (GTDB): domain Bacteria; phylum Bacteroidota; class Bacteroidia; order Chitinophagales; family Chitinophagaceae; genus Rhizosphaericola. Next base: position 4,650 of record QFOI01000240.1, on the reverse strand, counting down.
TGGTATTGGGATCAATAGCTGTAACATAAGCTGGTTTCCCTAATGCTATTTCAAGTCCTTTTCTTTGCCCAATAGTATAAAAAGGATAACCTTTGTGTTTTCCCAAAATTTTTCCTGTTTTGTCAACGAAAAGTCCACCATCCACTTTTTGCTCTAGTCCATCCACTTGTCTTTTGAGGAAACCACGATAATCATTGTCTGGTACGAAACAGATCTCGTAGCTTTCACTTTTCTTTGCCAACTCAGGATAGCCAAAATCCAAAGCCATTTGGCGTATTTCCGTTTTTCTGTAATTGGAAAGTGGTAATAACGTGCGACTCAACAATTCTTGACTCAAACCCCAAAGTACATAACTCTGGTCTTTGGTTTCATCCAAACCCTTGCTTAGATAGTATCTGCCGTTGTTGGGCATTTGATTGATTTTGGCGTAATGTCCCGTAGCTATGAAATCGCATTCCAAAGCATTAGCTCGTTTGAGTAGTGCAGACCATTTGATATGGGTGTTGCACATAACGCATGGGTTGGGCGTACGTCCAGCCAAATATTCATCCACAAAATTTTCAATGACAAAACTGCCAAATTCTTCCCTAATATCAATTACATAATGCGGGAAGCCGTGTTGTACAGCCGCCATGCGGGCATCATTAAAACTGTCAACATTACAACATCCTGTTTCTTTGTGCCCACCACCACTGGTTGCATAATCCCATGTTTTCATGGTGATGCCTATAACTTCATATCCCTGTTCGTTTAACATTAGTGCAGTGACCGTACTGTCAATACCTCCGCTCATTGCCACCAATACTTTTCCTTTACTGCTCATTTCGTAAAATCCTTTTCTGTTACTTGATAAGTCTGCAAAGTTATACAATATATTTTTTTAACATAAATTATGATTTTGGCAGGAAAATTGCAGAAATACGCACAATACTTAAACAATTTACACACCTAAATGTTATTACTTAAAAGCAGTGATAATATTTAACAAATTGAACAATCAAATCTTATGAAAAAAGTATTTTTAGCCCTAGGTATTTTAGCCTTAGTAAGCCTTAAAACAGAAAAAGCAAGTGCGCAGATCCAAAAAGGAAACACAATGTGGGGTGGTACCTTATCTAGTTTTGAAATTGGATTGAAAAAAGGTCAAGGTTGGGATTTGGGAATTACTCCTCGTGCTGGTTATTTTATCAAAGATAATATGGCTGTGGGTGGATATGTGAATCTTGGATTTAGCAAAGCTGGTTCTGGTTCCTCTGTAAGAAATACATATGGTATTGGAGCTTTCGGTCGTTTGTATGCCAATGATAATCAAGTAAGTAGTCCATTAAAACATGGACGTTTTTTTGGTGAGGTTAATGCCGGTTTTGGAGGACAAAGTCAGAAAGGTAATCCTACTACGAATGGTTTTCAATTTGGCTTTGGACCAGGTTATTCTTACTTCATTACACCTAATGTGGGATTAGAAGGATTAGTTAAGTATAATGGAACTGTTGGTGGAGGTAATACGACTTATCAACATACTGTAACATTCAATCTTGGATTCCAGATATATTTACCTTCTTCCAGAATCAAAAGCGCAGTTAAAGACCCAAGCCAATTGTAATTATAGGAATTTTAACGTAAATATTTAGTAAAACTGAATAAACAGAGCCTTGAGATTTTATGATCTCAAGGTTTTTGTTTAATATTGGATATATAAGTTTTTTACATTAAGATTTATTTACTTAAAACGATTAACGATGATTAAATTAACTGCCATAGGAAATCTTGGAAGAGATTGCGTCACCAATGAAGTAAATGGAAGGCACGTGATCAATTTCAGTGTAGCCCATACAGAACGCTTCAAGGATCAAGAGAAGACTATATGGGTAGAATGCGCCTATTGGACGGAGAGGTTAGGTATTGCACCTTATTTAAAAAAAGGAACTACTGTCTACGTTGAAGGAACGCCTGATATCAGGATATACCAGACAAATGATGGCAGGCAAGGCGCTTCGCTAACTTTGAGAGTGCAGTCTGTACAGCTGGTAGGCGCCAGAAGTGCCAATGGTGAGGGTGGTGATTATAATTGCAATACAAGTACAAGTTCGCCAACGTCTGCACCAAGTAGTTTTACTGCTGGCAATCAACCTACTTCTTCGGATGATGTTACGTATGATTTACCGTTCTAGTAGAATTCTCAAAATGATATAAATATAAAAACCCCGAACAGTCCGTTCGGGGTTTTTTATCGGCTAAATTGGCTATTAATTATGCATTTAAGCCCAAAGATTTGATGGATACACACCTTCTGCGATAAGTCTATCAATATTGGCTTTTACTATTGGAGCGTCTTCTTTATAGGTAACGCCAAACCATTTGGATGTAGTGGGTATCATTTCAATCTGCCCTTGACCAGACTTGATAAAATAGTCCGCAACAGATGGCATGAAGAATTCGGATTTGATATCGCTAATGCTTTTGTCCAAAAACTCCTGAAATAGCTTTTCGCATAGCTTTATAAAATTGGCATCAAAGCAGAAAAAGTTCATGCTGACCTTGGTTTCTTCACTAAGAGGTATCAGTTTGTCAGCTGCTTCTTCATAGACAATCTGACCATTTTCTTGTTTGTATATTTTGACGCGTTCTGTGATACTTTTTACCATGTTGTTGTCATCGGTCTGTATTTCGCCACGACTTACATAGCCATTGTCACTCAATGTATTGATGAGATGATAACCAATGGAGGCATATAGGGTTGGCGACACTTTTTCTCTTAAGAAAGCGGCACCTTTTTCAAAGGAGTCTCGACCATAGAAATCATCCGCATTGATAACTGCGAAAGGACCGTCGATAATATCTTTGCAACAAAGCAATGCATGAGCAGTTCCCCAAGGTTTGGTTCTGTCTGCAGGCAGTTTATGATCTCCTAAAAAAGCATCCAATTCTTGAAAAGCATATTGGACTTCTATGTTTTTATCCTTTAATTTGCTTCCGAAAATCTCTTTAAATTCGGCTTCGAACGAATGTCTTATTATAAATACAACTTTTTTGAAACCGGCTTTGATGGCGTCGTAGATGGCATAGTCCATAATTGTCTCACCAGAAGGTCCAAAAGTCTGTATTTGCTTTAGGCTTCCGTAACGACTTGCCATTCCAGCGGCTAGGATTACCAATGTAGGTTGCTGCATAACAATATTATAGGGATTTATTTTAATAAAAAACTGTGCGAAACTAAATTAATAATGGTTTAAATGCTAATAAATCAACTCAAAAATAAACTGAGATTTGAAAATATCCTATTGCAAACGATTTCCTCCTTTGGAAAATTGTGTATGGAGGATATCTCCGTTCTTCGGTTAGATCAACTTCACCATCAGATAAGTGGAAACAAGTGGTTTAAACTGCAATATTATTTCGAAGATTTTTTCAATAGTGGAAAACGGCATTTTGCCACGTTTGGCGGTGCTTACAGTAATCATATTGCTGCAACGGCGACAGCATGCCAACTTATGGGTATTCGCTCCATTGGTTTTATAAGAGGAGAGAGGCCTAAGATATTTTCTCCAACCATGGAATTGGCACAACAATCCGGAATGGAACTGATTTTTTTGCCAAGACAACAATACAAAGACAAGCATGCTTTGATCTCAGGTTTTCCCGATTATTATTGGGTACCTGAAGGAGGTTATGGAAAACTAGGTGTGAAAGGTGCTGCTGACATATGGAATTTCGTGCCGGACATGGATCGATACGACTATGTTGTGTTGCCTGTAGGAAGTGGGACTACGGTTGCTGGAATATTAAAAGCGAGTGAACCACATCAAAAAATATTGGGTATTAGTGTCATGAAAAACAATTTTTCATTGGAAGCGGAAATCGAACAACTTGTAGACGATCCTCCCAAAATGCAACAATTACGATTATTACACGATTATCATTTTGGTGGATATGCCAAAAAAAACAATGAACTCCTCGCATTTATGGATGAAGTATGGAATAGCAGCCAATTGCCATTGGATTTTGTGTATACGGGTAAGGCGTTTTATGCCCTGATGGACTTGATAGATAAAGGAGAATTATCTTCCTCAAGCAAAATTCTATTTTTACACACAGGAGGTTTACAAGGAAATATGTCTTTGCCTGACGGAACTTTATCATATTAACTTCCTATTGACAGAAAACAAAATTATATTTGCTCAATAAGACAAATGACAACATTGATATGCAAAAAAAATGGCTCTCTCTCTTTCTGTTTGTTTTTTCTTTTTCAATATTAAGAGCACAACAAAAACCGTTACCGGATTTTTTTATTCATAAAGGTTCACAGAACGCCGTTGCTATTAGTTGGGTAAATAATTTTGGCGACGAATGTATTCAGCTGAATGTTCAACGTTCCAATGATAGCCTTCTCAATTTTAAAACGATTTTTTCGACAAACGGCTTTGGCTCGATACGGATACGCTACGATGACATGTAAGCACGGAATGCCTTGTTTTTGACTTTTTTTGCGCTATACGTCAAATTTTTTACGCGTTTTTTTTTCTACGGAACACTCTATGCAATATCTCGTTCGAACAAAAACTCACACAAGGAGAACACAATGTCAGAGCTTCGTCAAATTGCCTTCTACGGCAAAGGTGGTATCGGTAAATCAACCACTTCACAAAA
>QFOI01000239.1 GCA_003241175.1 Pseudopedobacter saltans | reverse complement strand
ATTACAACCGCTCAATAGAAAGGAGAAAAAGAAAACAAAGCAATATCTTAAACTATTCATTTTCATGACTTCTTGATTTAAAAATTGACATTCATGGTAAATACGTGTGTAACAGGTAAAGGCTGATTCCCAGATGCTACTTCAGGATCCACTCCTTTGTAATCCTTACTCACTATTCTAAAAGGATTCGACACAGAATAACCCAACTGAATAGATTTACAGAGTAGCTTACGAGACAACTCCGATGGCAGGGAATAATTCATCGTCATGCTATTTACCCTCATATAGGATGCGTTTACAACTCGTTGATTGCTGTAATTGTAAAGTGTATAAGGAGATTCCGATGCTGCCTGACCAAACCCACTAAGATCAGACGATGCACTAACTATACCTGTTGGGATATCAATATATTTAACAGTTGCATCGGGCAAAGATGGGATGTTGGTATGACTTTCATCTCCTGGCCTCCTCCATCTATTTACCAAATCTTTACTCATATTGGTTATTTCATTTGGAGGACTTTTAATCGTAGAAACATCATATAAATTCGTCAATATTTTTTTGCCTCCTAGAGAAATATACAAATTGGTCATAAATGAAAACTGTTTGTATCTAAAACTGGTATTCAGCCCCGTATTGAAGTCCGGGTTCAATTTGCCAGCGTATTTCATGTAGGCAGTTGCATCCGTTTTAGCATTTACATTTTCAGTAACTGTAGGAATGTTAAACGTTGGGTGGCCTGCGGAATCCAAGCCTTTAAAATCAAAGACCCAGAATCCGGAAACTGGATAACCGTCAACATTATACGTTCCGGAGGTTGCGGTAATCCATGTAGGATTAGATTTTAAAGCACTCGTTATCTTATTGAAATTGCGAGAAAGATTAATGCCTATTGTCCAATTAACATTTTTATTCTGAATTGCAACCACATTAAATGTAAGATCTAAACCTTTATTAGTCAGAGTACCTGAATTTACAGGAATTTGAGCAGAGCCGTTTTCGTATGGAACATCTTTGATGACGATTAGGTCTTTCGCATTCTTCCAATAATAATCAATAGTACCAAAGAAGCGACTTTTCAAAAAACCAAAATCCAACCCAACGTTAATACTTTGTGTTTTCTCCTTTCTAAGGTCGGCATAAGGTAGCGATTTGATAGTTAAGACTTTTTCGCCTGTGAGATTGTTAATAGCAGCAGTCCCCGACGGTATCTGAGCTATTAAGTCCGGGCCATAATTTTCGGCTACATTACCCTGGAAACCATAAGACATGCGTAAACCAAAAGAATTCAAGACGTTTTGGTTGTCCATAAAATGTTCTTCAGCAAGATTCCACCTCCCACCAATTGCCCAAATAGGAGTAAATCTATTGCGTTTGTCCTGCCCAAATCTATTGGAGGCGTCTCCTCGTGCACTTATGCTGAAACTATATCTTCGATCAAACGAGTAGCCACTAGATAAATAGTAAGAAAAGTAGTTGGATTTTCTGTCTGTAATACTTGCAGATACTCCCCCTGTAGTATACAATAGATTTTCGGCCAAATCACCCGTAGAAGTCGTTATTGTCGGCGGAGGCATAACAATAACTTTACCTCTATCCGGCATGTAACCATAGGTTGTATTTGCATTTCCTTTGTAAATATTGCTCCTAAATTCTACCCCACCCAACACGTTAAAACTATGTTTTTGTATATTCTTATTATATGACAAACTATTTCTAAATGTATAGTTTGTATTCCTCGATTCAGATATATTTAGCAATCCTCCATTTGGAAGTTTTGACTGTTTATAAAGAGGGTCATCTGGTTTATAAGCACCATACTCGTAACCGCGAGTAGCAGCTATTTTATTGGAATATTCAGATGCATATGACTCTTGGTGTGAACTAGAAATTCCCGCTCCAAAAACCATGTCGTATTTGAGTCCAAATGGTAGCTTATAGTTTAATCCAACATTTAAATTGATATTTGACAATGTATTCTCATTCCCAGTATTGTTGAGTTCGTTAAGCATGTTAAACAAATAACCGTTACCACCGATATCGTTGTAATAAAACAAAGAACCGTCATTATTGTATGCAGGAATAATGCGACTGGTAGTCGTTGCATAGGTATATGGATCAACCGAATAGAATCCAGTTGTTTTCGAATATGAGCCAGACAATCTGGTGCTTATAGAAAGTTTAGGAGTCAAGATTGTATTAATATTTATACTACCTTGGTAACCGTCTCGTCCATTCCCTCTTGCCGTTCCTTTTTGATTATTGTAACCCAAAGAAGCATAGTAAGTTCCTGATGCACCTCCTCCACTTATGCTTATATTGTGCGTTTGGTTCAACGGATTTTGATATAATAGGTCGAACCAGTCCTCATTGACGGTTTCCAACTGCTTAACCTTTTCGTTAAACTCTTCGTACGAAGTTTTATTGGCCAAGTAATCAATCAACAATTTCTGATACCCAATATAGTTCATAGAAGATGATGATATAAGTCCTCGCTCCCATACCTCTCTGGAAATATCAACCCTTTCTTTAGAATTCATTAAGTTCATCTTGTCGTAGTTAAGTTTTGACTGCGTTGAAAAACTGTTATTGTAACTTACGGATGCCCTATTGGCTGGCTTTCCTTTTTTTGTAGTAATCACAATTACTCCATTAGCAGCCTTTACGCCATAAATTGCTGTCGCCGCCGCATCTTTCAGAACTGTTATGTTGTCAATATCATATGGGTTTAACCAGGCAATAGTACTACCTACATAGTTTTTCATTTGTTCCATACTAGATTGATCTTTACCGAATTGATTTAGTTGCGAAGCTTTAAACGGCAACGGATCTTCCTGTATAATTCCATCAACTACCCAAACCGGTTCTTGACTTCCTAGCAGTGTAGAGGTTCCCCTAACTCTAACCTGTTGCCTCGTACCCACTTCTCCAGAATTATTGACAACCTGCACACCAGGCAATTTACCTTGAAGCATTTGCTCCAAAGTTTGAGTGCCGTTTATGTTCAAATCTTTTGCTTCTATACGAGAAGCAGATCCTGTATAATCTCTTTTGTCGATTTTCTGATAACCCGTGTTTACGACAACTTCTTCAAGAGAAGATGTATTATCTTTCATTTTAATGAACAATTGTTCCTGCCCACTATAAACCAGATATACTGGCTCTTTACCTATTTTGAACATCTGAACTACAAGTTCATTGTTTACCAATTTTGTTTTTAGGTAAGTCAGTTGAAACTTTCCTAAAGAATCGGTTATCGCGACAAATGCATTGTCTTTCAACCTGACTGTTACACCTTCCAAAGGCAATCCACGCTCATCGACAATTGCACCTTTAATAACATCCCTATCCGAAACAGGATTCGTGTCCTTAACCTCCGGTTGCTTCGTTTTAGGATTTAGTTTTATTACCATGTACTTGCCATTTAATATAGGGGTCATTTTCTTCCCTTTCAAAATAAATTTGTACAGTTCCAGTATGGGAAAGTCTCTAGTGGGCAATTGCACAAGCTGATTTGGATTTAATTCATCATCACTATACATAGTCATAATTCCAGTCTGCTTTTCCACTATATCAAAAATATTTTTCAGAGTTGTTTTGCTAGCAGCGATTTTAACAGTTTGTGAATTGCTAGAATTTACAAAGAACACACCACCTAGTAATAAGAAAGTATAAACTATAGTAGACAGCAATCTACCTTTGGACCTAGATATAGGACCATTCTCAAAGTGCATAAGACTTAAAATTTTAGTTTAATTAAAAGATTCGATATGTAACGATATATATTGACACTATGTATTTCTTGTTGCGGTTATGACATTTCCTCGAATAACAAATTTGACATTGTTCATCATTTCAATCATCCTTAACAAGTCTCCGAGTTTGACATTCTGATCTACTTCTCCTGTAAAATGCAGATTACTTGTAGAGAAATCCTGAAAAACAAATTTGACATCATACCAACGTTCAATTTTTTTAGCAATTTCGGACAGTTCCAAATTGTAGAACCTCACTACTCCAAATCGCCAGCTAGTATATTGCCTTGTATCGACTTCTTTGACGAACGCATTTCCAGAAGATTCTTGAAACTGTTTTCCTGGCATTAAAAAATATGATTTGGATTGATACAAAATCTCAACCCGCCCCCTTTCCAAGGTGACTTCGTTTAAAGATTCATTACTATAACTGCTTATGTTAAAGGCCGTCCCTAAAACTTTTGTTTGAATCCCCTTGCTTATAACTACAAACGGCATACTGTCTTTTTTTATATCAAAATAAGCCTCTCCATGAAGTTCTACTTGACGAAGCTTATTGCTGAATCTAGTAGGATAATGCAGACGGCTACCAGAGTTTAGTACAACTTTGCTTCCATCAGACAAAACCAGACAGTAATTACTTTTGTTTGGAACTATTACGTCTACCCAATCTTGTTTTAAGTCAGATAAATCATCAGAAGAATCCATACGAAGTTGCCCGTTGGAATTTCGCCCTATAACAATTCCATTGTTGGTCTTCAGGTTTCCACTTAGCCTTGTCAAGTCTTGCTGGGTTCCATTCGAAAATTGTATATATGCCTTTTGTTGTAATTTCCCAGGAGTCTGCAAGACACTCTGCTCGAAAGGCTCTTTGATTCGATTGTTAAGATAAATCCACGTCAATGCAAATAATCCACATAAAAATACCGCCGCAGCAGCAATCCAGTATTTTTGAAAAGTAACTGCCTTACGCACATTTGCATCGAACTTTGAAAGTTTATTTTCTACCCGAGTCCAAGCTTTATCAACATTTATGGAATTGTATTGAGAGCAGACAAGGCAGTCTTCTAGAAGTGTTACAAAATTTGTATAGTTCTCCTCATTTTCCAATTTAGAATTTCGCCAGATAATTAATGCGAACAATTCATCCTTTGATATTGTCGATTTAAATTCTTTTATGATGAGTTCAATAATGTAATCTGACATTTTCTCTTAATATTATCCATCGAATTATTAATATGCCTTATCTTTTCTGATTATATATAACAATTAGTATGTAAAAATGGGTGACAAGTAATTCTCTTTTTTTGAAAAAAAACAAAATTGTCTATCAATTTTATAGACATGATTAAAAATCATTCTCTATTTTTGTAAAGAATTTATACAACCCTTTTTATTTTTTAAATTTAGATTTACATTTGGGCTTAAATTTTTTGAAACAAACAAAGAAACATAAGAACTGATCACTGACTCTGAATAGTCTTGAATTAAAAATAATTTATACCACTACTCCTAATATATCCATAAATGTCAAATTAATAATACTTCTTAACTGGTCATTACAAGTTTTTACAGAGGAAATATGGACTTCACTGAAAATTCAATACTGGAAGCAATAAAACGAAAAGAAGAGAATAGCATTCAGAATCTTTTCAAACAAATCTACAGACCGCTGGTAATGTATGCGTATCAGTACTTGAACTCATTAGAAGATGCCGAGGACTTAGTACAAGACGTATTTGTCAAGGTTTGTGATTCCTCCGCATTGGATAAACTTGATGGAAAACTATATGCATATCTATATACTTCAGTAAGAAATGCCAGTATCAACTTATTAAAAAAAAAGAAACTAAAACATATTGTTGAAAGAGACAACCTTTTGAATAAAGATGACAATCTCAATATAGATGAAATAATATGGGGGAAATACATTAATAAAATTTACGAAGAAGTCGAAAAACTACCTTCCAAAACCAAAATAATTTTTAAATCAATTGTATT
>QFOI01000238.1 GCA_003241175.1 Pseudopedobacter saltans | reverse complement strand
TTCAAACAAGGCGTTTTTATCTGCTTGTGTCATTCTTTTAGCATTTAATTCCAATGCATTTGTAGGAACATAAGCTACCCCATTTGGCCAACTGAAATAAGGTTCGGATACATCGGTACCCCAAGCAACGGTATAACCGTTTTTCAAAGCATTATCAATGATAGCCGTGAAATCGGTCATTGGAATATTCCAATCCCATTGGAAAGCCCAGTTATCCGAAACCATCATCATGGCTTTTTGCCAATAAGGCGTATTAGTTTGCGAGATAAACTCAACATAATCATCTGCATTTAAACCAACAACTTCGTTTGCAAAAGTTTTCGGATTATAGGGTTTTCCATTATAGGTAAATGTTTCAGGTACTTTACCCAAATAGGCATCCAATATAGCATCAAATGCTACTTTCCAAGAGACATTTTTGTCTGTGGACTTTACCGTGTTATCCAATATGGATTTTAGATTGGCCTGCATATCACCGAAATTGTTACGTTTTTCACCGTTGATCAAACCGCTGTAAACCGATTCGGGAATCGCACCATATTTTGCATACATATTGATTACATCATGCGGCTCACCACCATCACCGTAATCCATATGTCCACCCATGCGAACATAGTTGTCAGCCTTGTCAACATAAGAGTTACGGGCTGTGAATATTTTGGAAAGTGGTAATGGCTTTTTGCCTGCTTTTATCATTTCGGATTCCAAAAAAGAATTGGTAGAATAACTCCAGCATGTACCAGATGAACCTTGATCCTCAATGGGAGTCGTTGAAAGGTTGATAACATCTTTGAATTGATAACCTTTAGTACCGATTGTACTCTTCGCTTCATTCGCTTTTTTCACTAAATCATCCTGTGCATGGCCTTGAACGAGGAACCAGCAAAGGGAAAGGGACAATAAAATTCGCTTCATATTTAATTGCGTTAAAACACTTTAAAGAAAGTCAAATATAACAAGAGTTTTATTTTTCATTTATGAAAAAAAGCGTTTTCTTTCGTTAAAATAGAAATCGATGGATGAGCAATACAGAAAATTGAGTTTGGAAGATATTTTTTTGGAAAAAAAATTTGAACCAGAAAATATTCATCTGTTCGCTGAAGATTTTCCAAACAAAACGATAATCAATACTTTAGAAAAAACTTTTCCCGGAAAGATAGATCCAAAGTCATTCATCCTCAATGCTGACAATACTTTTCTTTTATTCAAAATAAAGGAAGAAAATATCTATCGAAGATCTACCAAAGCGTATTGCTACGTTTTAGACATGGCTACCAATGAGATCATCCATCTGCATGCAAATAAAATCATGCATGCTAGATTTTCTCCTGATGGGGAAAAAATAGCCTACGTTTTCGAAAACAACCTTTATGTTTTTTGTCTTGACAATCGTGACACAAAACAAATAACAGTTGATGGAAAATGGAACTACATTATCAACGGTAATTGCGATTGGGTTTATGAGGAAGAATTTGTTTTTTCGCAAGCTTACCAGTGGAGCCCCGACAGTGAGATGATTGCTTTTTACCGATTTGACGAATCATTGGTCAAAGAATATTCTTTTCCAATATATGATGATCAATATAATTCAAACTATACGTACAAGTATCCAAAAGCAGGAGAAGAAAATTCAGATGTTACTATACATATTCACCACTTGCATTCTGAAAATACCGTACCGTGTTCCATTCATTCGGACAAGGGTTATATTCCCAAAATAAGTTGGTCGCCGGAAAGTCTTCTATATATATTCCATCTCAACCGACACCAAAATAAATTACATATTTGGGAAATAGATCCGTCATCGAATGCCGAAGAGATTTTTTACACAGAAGAGGACGATCGATACATCGACTTTACGGATGATTGGTTCTTTGTTGAAAATCGAAAGTTGATATATACAAGCGAGAAATCTGGTTTTCGGAATATTTATTTGAAAGAAAAAAACAAAACGTCCATTCCCCTAACCGACAACCAATACGAACTGACTTATATTGGTAGCGTTGATAAAGAAAATGGTTGGATTTACTTTACAGCAGCTTTCCCCAATCCAATGGAGCGGCAATTGTTTGTGGTTGATTTTCACGGGAAACAAAAACAACTATCCAAAAATGCTGGTTGGAATGTCACGCACATCGATAAAAACAAATCGAAAATAATCATCGAAAATTCCAATATACGAGAACCTGCAACTTTTGTAGAATACACAATCGAAAAGGGTGTAGATAACTTGCCAACGCTCCAAATGAAGCAAATAGTATCGGAAAACATTCTTTTAAAACAAAGCCTTCAAGAACTGAAACTTGGACAACCTGCGTTTTTACAAATTCCAATAGCGCAAGACAAATTTTTAAATGCTTGTATGTTGCAACCGACAGATTTTGATGAAAGCAAAAAATATCCTGTTTTATTTTGCAATTATGGAGGTCCTGGTTCACAGATGGTTGTCAATAGATTTGGAGCTGTGACCATGTGGCAACATTATCTTACGCAAGAACAATTTATATTGGTATCCGTGGACAATACAGGAACAGGTGGACGAGGTGCCGATTTTAAAAAACAAACCTATCTACAATTGGGAAAATTAGAAATTGAAGATCAGATAAAAGCAGCTCATTTCATTGCCAAACTTCCTTACGTGGATTCCGATCGTATTGGACATTGGGGTTGGAGTTTTGGTGGATTTATGAGTAGTTTGGCCATCACTAAAGGTGCTTCCATTTTTAATTATGCTATTGCCATTGCGCCTGTTACCTCATGGGAATATTATGACACAATCTACACCGAACGTTACATGCGTACGCCTATTGAAAATCCACAAGGTTATGAAGACAATACTCCGTTCGACTCAATAGAAAATATAAAAGGAAAACTACTACTCATCCACGGATCGGCCGATGACAATGTACATCTGCAACATTCCATGCAGCTATCCAAAACTCTAGTGGAGAAAAACATTCCTTTTGACATGGCCGTATATACAGACAAAAACCACAGAATCAACGGAGGCAAAACACCATTGCATCTTTGGCAAAAGATCACGAAATGGCTAATGGAAAATTCTTAATAAAAAAATAATAAAAAACTACCGTTTGTTTGTTTATCAAAAAAGTATACCATACTTTTATGCCATTCAAGTACTTTTTTAATTGACGATTTATGGAACAGGGTAACAACAAACAAGGTTCTTTAGGTTCAGCACAAAACATTCTTTTTTTGACGACAATGGGTATTTTCCTTGTTTCAGTGGTTTGTTTTTTGATCTGCAAATATCAATTCTAATGCTTGCCAGCTAACGCAGATTGATATTTTTTTTAAAGAAGAAAGGTGTGGACAATGTCCACACCTTTCTTCTTTTAGTAAATCGTACTGTTGGGATCATCATTTAGGTTATAAAGATCCGGTTTGTTGACATAGTTGGTATTGAAACGGAACCTCAAGTTGGCACTCATACCGATTTTGAAACTGTTCTGTCCCTGTATTTGTCTAGGAAAATACATAGAACGTATCTCTATAGTACCAAATACAAGGTTTTCATTTCTGATTCTCAGTCCAGGGCCAATACCTATATACAAGGAAGACCTTTCAAATGCGCCTTTCATTGGTGTCAAAAAGGATAAATCACTGGAAAGATAAGGCGAGAGAATAAAACCAAGAATTTTGCAAGGCGTAAAAAAACGCGTTTCGGAATGCAAACTAAGTCTTCTGGAACCCACCACCGAATCAGAAGAAAATGCATTTAAACCAAACTGATAATTATTGATTCGTAAAGGGTAAGTTGTCACCGTATTGAAAACCTCCGAGTAACTCGCTCGGAGTACCTGACGTACTTTAGTCTCTCCTACAGGCATCACTCTACTATAAAATGTACTTCCAAAAACATAACCAGCATCTTGTACCCCATTTTTAATAAACATCCCTCCTCTCGCAAAAAACTGAAAAATATCTCCACTCTGTGTCAGCATATAATTGTTAAGATCCATTCCCAAATAGGGTCTGGACGAACGCCTTTGTCTATACCAACCCGCAGTTAGATTGTAGTTGAATCCGTATGGAATATCTTCCACCGTTCCAAAATTGTAAAAATATCGTGTTTGGTAAAAATCTTGTTTGAACAAGGTAAACTGAGCCAATGCCATTTCTCTCGTATTGGTGCGCATGTCAAATGGTGTAATAATCTGCTCGGGGGCATTGTGAAACGTATACTTGACATAGCGTAAAGCCAAAAACTGACGTAAATGATTCTTTTCATCTTCGATGTATCGCTTAACATTCATGTTGACACCACCCCAAATATCAAAAGTGGTGTACTTGTAGTCGAAATATCGATTCTGTTCAATTAGATTTGGATAAACATTTCTAGTGCTGGCATGGTTTAAACTTATACCACCCATAAATCTTTTGTACTGGGAAAATAGCGGACGTGAAATCTCGATAGATTGAAAAGATTCATTTCGATCACCAGTTATAATATTTTTTCCAATATTGGAGGTGTAAGCAGTCAAGTCCGCAAAAGTCCCAAAAAGGTTATTATAACGATAGCCAAAACTGGCATCATAAGTTGGTCGCCGATCATTTTCATAACTTCCCGAATAGTAAATAGATTGACCAAGACCACCTAAATTGTACTCAGCCACAGAAGCCCTAACTCTACTGGATGAAAAGCTACCCATGCTGCCCGTAATACTGAACAAGTCTTTGGTAACGACCACAATATCAATAGAATCCGTACCCGGTACACTATCAATATTTAGACGTGCATCTCGGATGTAGGAAATGGTCCTTAGAAATCTTTCATTGTCCGCAGCGACAGTAGCGTAAAAAACATCCCCCTCCTTTATGAATAGGTTGTTTCGGATGATGCTTGACCTCGTCGTCCGGTGGAATTTGGTAAGAAGCTGCGTCCCAAAATACTTTTTTTTGGATGTCGTATCATCTATGGATTGGTAAAAATTAAGCTGTTGTACTTTTATGGACCTGATGATTTTCCCTTGGTATGGCGAAAATCTTTTTTTGTTGCTTTCTATGGTTAGATTCAGTGTGCTTGCTGTATCTCTCACCGTAACATTGTGTTTCTGCATGGAACTACCCAACTTACGAAAAATACTCTTCGTACCCTTTTTTATGGGCATAGTATCATTGACCTGCGAACTTGCCACCCACGGCAAGCCTACAATTATTATATGGATACATAACTTTGACAGTATGGTGAACCTGCACTTCAAACTGCTACCAAAATACATAAAGATTATTTAATGGAAAATTTTTTCAAAAAACAACTTCGAATACATCTTTCCATTACTTTTGCGCCATGATAAATCAGATACATATCCATCATCGCAACTTTCCTAAAGGGTAAGCCTGTGGTGCTGCTGTGCATCTTAGATCATATTAATTGAAAGGCTTACAAGTTATTGTAAGCCTTTTTTATTTACCAAATACTGAATTTAAAAAAAATGAATTCTCAAACAAATGCTGAAAAAAACGTGTTGCGCCTCGCCATCCAAAAATCTGGCCGCCTGCACGACGATTCTATGAAACTCTTAAAAGAATGTGGAATTGATATCAGCAACGGTATTAACAAGTTGAAAAGTGAAGCAGCAAACTTTCCTTTAGAACTTTTCTTTTTGCGCGATGACGATATTCCCCAATATGTAGAAGATGGAGTGGCTGATATTGGTTTTGTTGGAGAAAATGTTGTTTACGAAAAAGCCAAAACAGTAGCCATCGCAGATAAATTGGGTTTTGGAAAATGTCGTCT
>QFOI01000237.1 GCA_003241175.1 Pseudopedobacter saltans | reverse complement strand
TAGTTTATTTAACAATTTCAAAAGGTTACAAAAACGACTTTTTCGGATAAATAGCAGAATCTGGCCAATTCGCTCATTTATAAAAAACAAACAAAAACATTACCCAAACTATCAACTTCATACAACATGAAAAAGATAATCATCCCGGCCATTGTCCTAATAGGACTACTCTCCTCTTGCGGTCAACAAAACGCCAAAGAATCCGCAAATGCTGATAGTACAAGTACCATAGATGCGGAACTATCATCAACTGCTAAAGCAAATAGTGATGTTCTTCTGGATTCCAGTAGGCAATAC
Organism: Pseudopedobacter saltans; assembly: GCA_003241175.1. GTDB lineage: Bacteria > Bacteroidota > Bacteroidia > Chitinophagales > Chitinophagaceae > Rhizosphaericola. Next base: position 5,486 of record QFOI01000237.1, on the reverse strand, counting down.
GTACAAACTGCAGACATAAGAATGCAAGTACGGAAACTACAAGAAACGAAAGAAAAAATCAGACAGATCGTACGTCAGCAAAAAGGATTTATACTATCATCAGAACTAGAAAACAATATTAGCGAACAAAAAACCGTCGCCATTAGTAACGACTCCGCTATGCAGGTCACTAAACTTTCAGTTGGCAATAGTTATAGTCTCAAAATACCAGCGCGAAACATAGACACTACTATATTTTTATTGGAACAACTAGGTGTAAACATTGACAACAGTTCACGTAAAGCAGAAGATATAACAATGCAATGGTTACAAAACAGTTATCTGAACAATGACAACACCATAGACGATCTCAAAAAAGTAAAAGCATCCAATCAGGCAGGTATCGACAAGGTCATGACAATGCACGAATTAAGAAAACAACAACGTGATGCTAATGCTGAAAATCAAGAATTGGCCTACAATATTCGCTATTGCGACCTTAACCTAAATATATATGAAGCACCATTAGTCAAAACATTAACCATCGCCAACACGGATAAGTTTACCGCCTATAAGACACCATTTGGTTATGAGTTGAAAAATGCACTTTCACAAGGCGTAGAATTATTCAAAACCATTATTGTTGGCATCGCTCATTTGTGGTTATTGATATTGGCAGCTATTGTTATATTCTTTGGATGGAAAACCTTTAGAAAAAGAAGACAGTCTGTTAAAATTTAGTTTTCAGGAGTCAACACACATCTAACAATGTTTTTTTTCCCCATTCTGTGCATAAACAAAAGTAGTTTTTCAGAATAATTAAGATTAAATTTGGTAGAGCGATCAAATCAATTATTTCACACTTAAATTGGAAAACATTGACAGACACAATCATCTCTTTGGACACCGTAAATCCGATTGAATTTTTCGGGGCAAACAACAAAAAATTGGACTTGATCAAGAAGCGTTTTCCGCTACTGAAAATCTTGTCGCGAGGTACACAGATAAAATTGAGCGGTGCACCTGAACAGATTGAAACAGCCAAGGAAAAAATCAACCTGATCGTACAATACATGGAACGAAACGGCGATCTAAGTAGCAACTATTTCGAACAAATTTTAGGTGGCGACGATGCCGAAACTTTGGACAATTTCGTTGACCGTAACCCAAGTGACATATTGGTTTTTGGACCCAATGGCAAAACGGTACGAGCTCGTACGGCCAACCAAAAACAAATGGTCGAATCCGTCAACAAAAACGACATTGTTTTCGCAATAGGACCTGCAGGAACAGGTAAAACGTATACAGCAGTTGCGTTGGCAGTCCGCGCTTTAAAAAACAAAGCAGTAAAAAAGATCATATTGACTCGTCCGGCAGTGGAAGCAGGCGAAAGTTTGGGTTTTCTTCCGGGAGACTTGAAAGAAAAGATAGATCCATATTTGCGTCCACTTTACGACGCATTGGATGACATGATTCCTGCCGACAAACTAGGTTACTATATGACTACTCGTGCCATTGAGATTGCGCCTTTGGCATACATGCGTGGACGTACCTTGGACAATGCTTTTATCATATTGGATGAAGCACAAAATACCAATGATCTACAGTTGAAAATGTTTTTAACACGTATTGGAGCCAATGCAAAGGCAATCATTACCGGAGATCCTACACAAACGGATCTTCCTAAAAACATGAAAAGTGGTCTCGGAAAAGCTTCTCGTATATTGAAAGGTATTCATGGTATTGGCCATGTAGAGTTGACAGAGGAAGACGTTGTCCGTCACCGCTTGGTTAAAGCGATTATCCGTGCTTATGACAAAGAACATCAGATTGAGGAACGTTTCAACGACAATAGATAAGATTTCGTTTTCGATTAATTATGGAAAAAGCTAGGGATATTCCCTAGCTTTTTTATTTGGCAATCAACAAAGTTTTTCAAAATTATTTTATTTTCAGAAATTATTGAAAATACGAAATATTAATTTACCTTTACAATCAGAAAGAAATAAAAATGGAACTACAAGAAGCAAAACAGCAATTCATAGACACTTGGGGTGCCCTAGGTTCCGAATGGGGAATCAGCAAATCCATGGCGCAAGTGCATGCATTACTATTGTCATCTGACGAAATATTATCTACAGATGACATTATGGAAAAATTAGTGATTTCTCGAGGCAACGCCAATACAAGTATTCGACAATTGATGGATTACGGAATTGTTTACAAGAAAGTAGTCGCTGGCGATCGAAAAGAATATTTTGTAGCAGAAAAAGACGCATTGAAATGGTCTATGAAAATAGCTATCATGCGTAAGAAAAAAGAGTTGGATCCAGTAATGGACGTTTTGAAAGAAATCTCCGCATATACTGTTTCAGACAAAACAAAAGAGGGTAAGGAATTTCACAAAACAATCACCGACATCCAAGACCTCACGAATGAAATGGAAGAGTTGGCCAATAAAATTTTCAATGCCAATAATTTACTACTGAAACTCTTCAAGCAAATACTTTAACCATGAACTACAATATCCTTTCCTACTTAATCTATTCCGTAATAATGATTTATATCATTATTTGGGTAGGAAAAAAATTTCATCAAAATGGGAGGATATTTATAGTTCAACTATACAATGGACAAATAGAATCAGTAGACACAACTAACAACCTACTTCTTGTTGCCTACTATCTTTTCAATATGGGCTACGCTATATTGCAGTTTAGCTCTTGGCCGCAAGTGGAAGATATTGCCACCGTCATATCAAGTGTTTCGAAAACATCAGATCTACTAATACTGATATTGGCCTTATTACACTATAACAATATGTTTATTATTTACCTTTTATCCAAACGCAAACAAAAATCCATTCATATTTAAATTTTATTTTATGAGTAACCTAACCGTTGTCGCTTATGCGATATACCTACCTATTGCTATCACACTAACCTACTATGTAGCATACGTCCTATTTAAAAACAGTCTCGTTTACATGAATGATATTTTCAAAACAGACCCGATGTAGCAAAAGCCACCAATAGTCTTTTCCGTATCGGTTTTTATCTGCTAAATATTGGTTTCGCACTATATATTTTACAGATGAATCTCTACAACGGAACAACACAGGAACTAATTGAAAAACTGAGTTATAAAGTTGGAGGATTCAGCATTTATCTAGGCATTATGTTATTCGTCAATATGTATCTTTTCTTTAGAGGCAAAAAAGTCGCCAAACAAAAAAGATTAACACAAAGCACTATGGTGATACCGGGATAAACCATTAACATCATAAATACTAACCAAAACATGAAAAAAGTAAACTCTATATGGAAAGATAGCAGCTTTCGCCTTTCCATCCTAGTAACGACCATTTTTATTGGAACAGGAATTGCTTTTCTTTTTTTCGGTCTTGCGGATTATAGTTGGATCTTATTTGGTTTACTTCCAGTTGTATTAGGGATCGCAATAGGAACGATGCAAGTAAGAAAATATGCATTATGGGGTGCAATTATCACCACTATCATACTTTTGATAGGCATATATATACCGGGGTTATCAGGTGTTATATGTATAGTGATGGCGATTGGATTAATCATACCATTTATATTTTTAGGTTATGTTATAGCTAGAATTATAAAAAGATATAAAATCATCAAAGAAAGCAACAAACTGCAAGTATTGATATTGCCTTTAATTCCATTTTTAATTGCAGCGCCTTCAGAACATTTTCTAAAAAGTGAAAAGGAATCTATTATTGAAGTAAAAACGGAGAAGGTATTTAACTATAATCCAATGGAGGTTTACGATGCCATCAAATCGGTGGATACTCTGGATGCGACCAAGCCTATTTTACTTAAACTAGATCTACCCATACCCACGAAATGCATATTGGAAAAAGAAGAAGTCGGTGCCTTAAGAACTTGTTATTTTAAAGGAGGACGATTAAGTAATGCAGACTTTGGAGGTGGAACTATCACTGAAAGAGTAACGAAATTGGAGCCTGGCAAAGTCTTAAAAATGGACGTTATCGACTATAATCTAATCGGAAGAAATTGGTTAGGATTTAAACAGGCTATTTATTACTTCGAAACTGTTGGCGAAAAAAAATGCAAAATGACAAGGATTACAACTTATACATCCATTTTAACGCCTAGGTTTTATTGGGAACCAATGGAAAAATTAGGTGTTAGTCAGGAACATGATTACGTCTTCAATAACCTCGAAAAAGATCTCGAATCAAAATATGGAAAACGTCAATAACCACACTCAAAAAGCCAAAACTGATGTTTTGGCTTTTTTGATTTAAAATTGCGTATGTCATTCGTGTTTAGATTGTTTTTTAGCTTAGTTATTTTGATTGTTTTCTTGGGATGCAATTCTCATCCTAATGAGCAATTTTACAAACGCAATCAACAAAAAGCGCTTTTATGCTGTGACACGGCTCGACAACTTATCCAAACAGGAGATATTATTACCCGTACAGGTATGGATTTCACAAGTTCTTCTTTACGGAAGCTCAATACTACAGACAAAACCTATTCGCATGTGGGTATTGCTAGTATTGAGAACGGTGTTATCTATATCTATCATGCCATTGGTGGAGAAAGTAATCCTAACGAAAAGATAAGACGAGACCGCCTCTCCTATTTTGTCAACGGTCGTGACAACAGCGGCTTTGGGATTTTCAGGTTCAATTTTGACCGCGCCTCCGTTTTTAAAATACAACGTCAGGCACAAAACTTTTACGGGCAAGGCATTTCGTTCGATATGTCGTTTGACCTAAAAACAGACGATAAAATGTATTGTACCGAATTCGTCGCCAAAACAATAGAAAAAGCACTGCAACGACCACATTATTTCCCTTTGGATACACTTTCCAGAAAAGTATATATTGCACCGGATGGCATCTTTTTACATAGAGATTGTGGCGAAATAAAACGTTTGCGGTATTTTTGACAGATATTGGACAATTATTTTTTATGAAAAAAAATATCACATTTGTTGTTGTCGTGGTTTCCTTATTGATATTGACAGCATGCAATTCTGAGAAAGGGAAAATTAAAACTGTAATAACGAGTTTCTTTACGGCATTGAACCACAAGGATCCACAATCAGCAAAGCTCTATGCGACAAACGAAAGTGCTGATTTTTTGAATTTAATTCAACAGCAGATTATACAGACCAATAGTGGAGATTCTACACCAACAGCCAATGAAAAGTTTTTGATAAGCGATATCAAAATCAATGGTGATGTTGCAACAGCCAGTGTACGTTCCGAATCGCAACAAAACCCACTGACTGTAACCGTCAAAAAAGTAAATGGGGATTGGAAAGTAGCTTTTGACAAAAGCAGTATTGCCTCCATGATTAACAGTGATGTTGACTTGAAAGACCAAGGTCTCTTACACAAAGATTCAACTTCAAAGGATATCCCTTCGGATCAAAACAATATGCCAACCGCACCTAGGCAGACGCTAAATCTAGCAGACACTTCAGTCACTCCAGCCAATAAT
>QFOI01000236.1 GCA_003241175.1 Pseudopedobacter saltans | reverse complement strand
ATAGTTGCCCTCGTTGTAAGCCGGATCTATTGTCAGTGTGTCCAATAACGTTCTGGTAAATATAAAATCGTGCTCTGTGTTCTTTGCGTAACCAGCAATAGGCGCTGCACGTTTTACATAGTCTGGATAACGTACCGCCCATTCATAAGTTTGCTGCGCTCCCATAGAACCGCCAACAACTAGCTGTAAATAAGGTATGTCGAAATGCTCCGTCAATAGTTTGTATTGCGCTTTTACGTCATCTTCAATGCGAACTTTGGGGAATTTTGGGCCTTTGATGGATTCGTCTGCATTCCATGGGGAAGTTGATAGTCCGTTTCCTATTTGATTGACTAAAATGATGCAATATTTTTCCGGATTGAGTGCATGTCCTTTTCCTACATAGACATCTTCCAATATTTTTGTTGTTCCCGAAAACCATGTAGGCATCAAGATCGCATTACTTTTATCCGCATTCAACTCGCCTATTTTTCTTACGGCTAATTCTAGGTTTGGAATTGTGCCCCCCTCTGCTAATTTAAAATCTCCCAATGAAATCAATTCATAGTCACCGTGCAATTCTCGATTGTAATAATTATGTGGCATTGCTATTCGTTTTGTCTTTCTGCAATTTCTCGATTAATTTTTACAAAAACTGTTAAAAAGCATAAAAAGAAGATATTCAATTAATCTCATTTAAATGGACTTACTAGCGACAAGTCATGGATAGAAAAATTTGTAAAGAAAAAGTTAATTTACTTTTCATACTTTAGATATATATTTGATATTTTAACTACGAGTTTATCCTCTTTATATGAGAAAAAAAACTGCTTTATTCGTTCTTGCCTCTTTAATCTACTTTAGCGCTTTTTCACAAGATGGTTATTTTGTAAAAAATAATGGCGATACCGTTATTTGCAAATTTGTGGCATTGAAGAATCTGCCTAATAAGAAATTTTTTGGTGGATTTAAGGAAGCAAAAAATGTTTTTGTCTACAAGACCTTGGACAATAAAGATAAGCAGGAGATTTCTGTGGATGAAATAGCTGGCATTAAGGACAACAATCTACCTTATTGTGTAAAAAAGAAATTGGTAAGGTACCATCAAGATAAAAAATACGGAGTAGATGCTATCTATGATTTTTTTCCATTGGAAAATGGTCGATTCCAAAGAAATACGATGCAAATTATTAACAAGGATTCTATTCGATTTTACAAAATTGCAGACGAGATGAATGCAAGTAGCTCTCCTGGTTTCTTTGGAGGAGGTGCTTTGGGTGGCGCCCTTGCAGGTGCTTCTTTTGGGTTTCGTGATGTGCCTTATGCCTATTATGTGGAAAAAGCAAATTCGGGTGAATTATTTGAACTCCCTAGAAAGGCTAATATTGGAGCCAATATTTTGGATGGTTGGAAATTGTTAAAGGAATTATTGACAGACAATCCGAATGTAATACAACAATTAGACCTCTACATCTCCGACAATAAAAAAGCCACTAAATCCAATATAGAAGCAATTATCTTAAGCTATACAGGCATCAAGTTTGACGATTTGCCCAAGTCGAAAACTGGGAATAATGGAGTAAGCGCATTAGATATTATGCATTAAATATCTTACCGCATAGTCTCTCGAAAAGGACTTTTCGGGGAGTTGCACTATTTTATAAAACCTCGGACCTCGCGCAAGCATTAGCGCAGCGTTGCTTGTGTGTAAGTTGTTTTACACACAAGCAACGTTCGTTCCTCACTTATGCTTGCGCGATAAACGATTTCTAGACACAAAAACGAAGAAAAAGCCATAGCCTTTCCTTCGTTTCCGTTTTACCTCAAACCTCACGCCTCACTATATCACCACATTGATCATTTTACCAGGAACGAAAATGAATTTTTTCACTGGTTTTCCATCAATCCATTTTGCAATGGTTTCATTTGCTAATACTGTCTCTTCGATGAATGTTTTGTCCGCATCCAAGGCGAATTCAATATTTGCACGCATTTTACCATTGATGCTCACCGGATAGTTTTTGGAAGATTCTTTCAAATATTTCTCTTCAAAAGTTGGGAATGTTGCATCCAAAATACTTGTTTCATTTCCGAAAGTATGCCATATTTCTTCTGCTATATGTGGCGCGTAAGGTGTTAATAAAATCACCAAAGGCTCGATCACGCTGCGTTTGTGACATTTCAAATCTGTCAATTCGTTTACCGCCACCATAAATGCAGAAACAACCGTATTCAAAGAGAAACGCTCGATATCTTCGCCAACTTTTTTGATGGTTTTGTGCAAAGTTTTTAATTCTGCGTCATTTGCAGGTTCATCTTTCCAAATCGCACCGCGTTCTTCATCAAAAACCAAACGCCACAATTTCTTCAAGAAACGATGAACACCTTCAATCCCTTTGGTTTCCCATGGTTTCGATTGTTCCACAGGTCCCAAGAACATTTCATACATACGAAAAGTGTCAGCACCATATTTGTTGACTAACTCATCTGGATTGGCAGTATTGAATTTTGATTTTGACATTTTTTCCACTTCCCTTTCAAGATAAAACTTTCCATCACTTTCATTCAAAAATTCAACATTTTTAAAGTCATATCTCCATTTTTTTAATCCGTCTTTGTCAATAAGAATTTCATCATTTACAAAGTCTATTGGAATTCTAATTGGATCAAATGTTGCGTTTTTTATTTCTATTGTCTTTGATTTTGTATAAGAGGAGTATAACTTGTTTATATTATCGATATCATTATTTGTAAATCCCTGTTTTTCTATAATTCTCGATTTCGTTTTTGCGGAAACTAATATGGTTGGCTTGATAGTATGATCATCTTTAAATAATTCATCTACCTTTTCTGATGTGTTAATCATTCGATACAAAATTGCACTTCTTCCTTGAATCATCCCTTGATTTACCAATCTTTTGTAAGGTTCTTGGAATCCAATATATCCCAAATCAAACAAGATTTTAGTCCAAAGACGACTATACAAAAGGTGACCAACGGCGTGTTCCGTTCCACCCAAATAAATATCTACTTGATTCCAATAATCGCTTACTTGCCTGTCGCAGAAAGTTTGATCATTGTGCGGATCCATATAGCGCAAGAAATACCAACTCGAACCCGCATAGCCCGGCATCGTATTGGTTTCCAAATATTCATCCGTCCATTCTTTCACATTTGCCAAAGGACCTTGACCTTCCGGACCAGGATTGTAATGTTCCACTTCTGGCAATTGCAAAGGCAATTGAGATTCATCCAAAGGAATCGCCACGCCATCGATCCATTTGATTGGAATCGGTTCGCCCCAGAAACGTTGGCGGCTAAATGCAGCGTCACGCATACGGAAATTGACTTTGCGCTTGCCGATACCACGTTTTTCCAATTCACCCAAAATCAATTCGGTCGCTTCTTTCATCGGTTTGCCCGTAACGAAATCGCTATTTTCCAAAATCGCATCTTTGGTCGCATTGGCATTTTCACCGTCAAATTTGTCCCCCAAAATATTGGTAACTGGCAAGTCAAATTGTTTGGCAAATTTGTAATCACGCTCGTCCCCACAAGGTACCGCCATCACGGCACCAGTACCGTAACCCGCCAAAACATATTCCGCTGTATAAATAGGAATTTCTTTTCCGTTAAATGGATTGATCGCATAAGCACCTGTAAAACAACCGGTTACTTTCTTTTCAGCTTGACGTTCACGTTCGCTACGACTTTTTACATAAGCGATGTACTCGTCAACAGCTTGGGTTTGCGCTTCGCTTTTAATTTTGTCAATCAAATCTAATTCGGGTGCAACGACCATAAAATCCACACCGAAAATCGTGTCGGGACGTGTCGTGTAAACAGTTAATATTTCATCCGAAGTTTTTTCGCTTTTGATTTTGAAATCAATCTCCGCGCCTTGGCTGCGACCGATCCAGTTGGATTGCATTTCTTTCATCGCATCGCTGAAATCTACGGTTTGCAAACCTTCCAACAAACGATCCGCATATTCTGTAATACGCAAATACCATTGACGCAATTTTTTCTTTTCAACTGGATAACCGCCACGTTCACTCACGCCGTTAATGACTTCATCATTTGCCAAAACGGTGCCCAAAGCTTCACACCAATTTACAATTCCGTAATCGCAGAAAGCCAAACGGAACTGCATCAAAATGTCGTTTTTCTCTTTGGGAGAATAATGTTTCCATTCTTCTGCTGTGAAAGGTGCAATTTCTGCACGACGACCATCAATGATTTTGCTACCTTCTTTTTCAAATGCAGGAATCAAAGTTTGGTCGATATATTCTGCTTTGTTGGTGTCTTTGTTGTACCAACTTTTGAATAATTGTAAAAATATCCATTGCGTCCATTTGTAATAACTCGGATCGGAAGTACGCACTTCGCGACTCCAGTCAAAACTGAATCCAATATTGTCTAATTGTTTACGGAAATTGTTGATATTTTGCTCCGTACTGATCGCAGGATGGATGCCGTGCTCGATCGCATATTGTTCCGCAGGAAGTCCAAACGCATCGTATCCCATCGGATGCAAAACGTTAAAACCTTTCAACCTTTTGTATCGTGCAAAAATATCTGTGGAAATATAGCCGAGAGGATGTCCCACGTGCAGACCCGCACCACTTGGATAAGGAAACATATCCAAAACGTAATATTTGGGTTTGGAAAAATCATTTTTTACCTGATAAGCGTGTGTTTCATTCCACTTTTGTTGCCATTTTTTCTCGATGGCATTAAAATTATATTCCATTGTCCGCGACTATTTGCTTGATATGTTAAATTATGGCTTTTTATAGCCTAAATAAATGGCTGCAAATGTACGTCTTTACAACGGAAACCCTAAATTTGCCGCTATTGAATATCGTATTCTAATCATTTTTGTAGATTATTGAATTATGCCTGAAACAGGAAAAGTAGTTTCCAAGAAAGGAAAAACGGGTTCGGTTTACAGTATTGTAGGCGTCGCATTGGTACTGCTCATTATGGGAATAATGGGTTGCGTGTTTTTGATCCTGCACCAGTTTGGCAACTCTTTGAAAGAAGAAGTCGGCATTAGTGCATACCTCAATACCTCCAATAAGGATACGATACAACAGATACAGACTTTTGTATCCTCGCAGCCTTACGCCAAAGATGTTAAATACATCGATAAGGAAGCGGCAAAGAAAATATGGAATGCGGACAACAATGAAGACTGGGACAATATATTGGACTATAATCCATTGCCTGAAAGCATTGATTTCTACGCAAAAGCCAATTATGTCAATAAAGATAGCCTTGCGATGATTGGCAATCAACTGAAACAGGCATTTGGAAACAAACTCACAGACATCAATTATCCTCAGGTGCTTGTCAATAGCATGAATGAAAAAAGTACCAAACTTGGATTTGTGTTTTTGGTGGTGGCTGTTGTGTTGTCGTTGATTGTGATTGTCAGTATTGACAATACCATCAAATTGACTATGTACAGTAACCGTTTCTTAATTAAAACCATGCAGATGGTGGGTGCCACACGATGGTTTATAGCCAAACCTCTGGATATTAGAGCCATTGTCAACGGTATTATCAGTGCGATTATCTCTATTGCTATATTGGTGGGCTTGTTGAAATGGTCTGTGGATCAGTTCCCCCAGATGGGTGTATTGGTGGACAATAAGTTATTGATTACCTTGTTCATAGGAATGTTGATTGTCGGAGTCGGTATTTCATTTTTCAGTACACACAGAAGCGTAACGAAATATCTTAAGACACGTTTGGATGATTTGTATTAGATTTGTTTAACCGTTAAGATTCGAATAGAAGTTGAATGGTATTCGAAT
>QFOI01000235.1 GCA_003241175.1 Pseudopedobacter saltans | reverse complement strand
TTAAACAAAAAAGTCTGCAATATTCTGAGTCCTCTACTGACGTGTTCTTGTTTTACAGTTTGTAATAACTTACTTCTTATTTCAACTTCGTTAAGATGTATTTCTTTTTTGGCTAATGAGTTATTGACTTTCAGAACCACTTGGTCAACTAAAGGATAGATTTTTTGAATCAAAATAGTGTTGCCCGCTTGCGTTATGATCTTCATGACCAAATACCTGTGCAACTGGAAAAAGGATAAATAGATACAAATAAGTTCTCCCACATTTATCAACGCCAACAATACAACTTGCCAAAGTTTGACATTCGGTTTAAGGATAATAAGAATATCCAACCAAAAAACAACCATCAATACCAACAAGATATTAAGAATAAAAGCAATAATGTACTTAAAATAAGATCTCACGGTTTGCCTAAACAATGATTTCCATATTCCCTTTTCGTATGATAAGTTGGGTGCATTCATTATCTGTAAGATAAAAAAATACCGAATACAATGTATTCGGTATTTTATATTTTTAGGCTTATCTTTTAATAAGACCAAAGAGCTTGCTCGTAATCAAAAATGTGGTTTTTGATTTTATCTCCTTCATACAAACGCATGATTGGGTCTTTGATGATTGTTTTCAGATATTGGTTCTTAGGATTGTCCAAATCACTTTTCACAACATAAGAACTAAACTCACGGCTTTCGAATATATCATCCCAAGAAGTACTTGCGCCAGGATTGTAAGGATTATACGCTGGAGTTCTCACCAATACTTGTCTCAAATCAGGATAATACAACCAGAAAAGTGGTCTTTCGGAATTTGGTAATACTTGGCCAGTAGATAATCTATAGGCTACCACTGGAGCAATACCGATAATTCTGCAATACAATTTACTCGTATTTCTGTCAAAAAACCAGTCTTCCTTAATACGAAATTTGTAAATGGAATCTGGATCAATTGCTTTGTTACGAACTTGATATCCAGAAATTCCACCTTGCATATCGTAAACTGCTGATGTGTCCATACCACCACCAAATCCGGACATTGCTTGTTCGAATGTAATTGGAGTTGTAAAGCGGTCATCTGTTCCGTCAAATGCAGTCAAACTATCATCACGTATTGCTTTCAACAAAATATTGATGAAACGACGGTTACCTTGATCATCCTCTCCATCGTAATTAAAACGACGATTCAGTTTTTCTCTTGCATCGATTTCTCTCCAAACACGAATCTTGAAAGGAACATCGGATTGTCTAACAGTTTGATAAGCTAAAGGAACTGCTCCATCATAAACGTCATCCGTGAAAGCATTATCGCTACGTAATGAAGGTTTGGTATCACTTAAAAGACCGCCTCCACTTTTGATTACTTCGATTGGAAGTGTCGTGTCGATACCCATGTTCCCAGAGGCATTGCCAGCGCCATAAGCACTACCTGAGTTACCAGAATTGCTATTGCCATATGCACTGTTTCCATAAGCGGAACCTGAACCACTAGTATCCTGATTCGTCGATTTGGATTGCGTATTGGTTGTTTTCTTATTATTGGTATTTCCATAAGCGGAACCGCCATAAGCACTACCATAAGAACTACCATAGGCAGATCCACTACGCTTCTTGGTCTTCCTCTGAGCATCTGCACTAAGATGGCAGAAGCCCAGAATACACAAACCAAAACTTATTTTAAAAACTATTCCTTTCATCTGAATATATTTCTGTTTCAACTATCCAACGAAATTTAAAAAAAATTCCATTTTCAAATTCAAATATTATTGCAAGTTAAATGCAATTGGTGGTAAGCGACGAGATCCACCAGGACCACTTGCACGAATTTCATCAATAACGATGGTACTTCCTGGTTTAGCTTGTTCAATCAAAGAACGAACAGGCCCAAATGAAGGTCCACTAACTTGACGCGCTTGGAATTCTGGGTAGCCAGCTCCTGCAAAAGTTATTGTATAACCTGTAACACTAAAACTAACACCATCAAATACGAAGTTTTCCAATTCGGCTCTTACACCTTGCTGTCCTTTAAATGCATTTGTACCGATAGCACCACCTTTACTGGCTCCAACCATCGCAATAGGGTCCGGCACATTTTTCACACGGAAAGGGAATGGGATAGATTTTCCATCAGTTGTAACTGTGATGGTTGCGTTGCCAGCACGAGAAACTTCTACGTCGTATTTGCCATTACCTTTTGAAACAATGGAACCATTATCAATTGTAACCCTTGTTGCTTCTGCTCCTTTACCATTACCACCAGTAACAGTAATCGGATTTGTCAAACCTACATACAATACGTTTACTTTATCTGCACTTACGGACGCACCAGAAGGTGCACCAACAGTGTATTGAATGTCTTTTACCAAACTTGCTGTAGATCCATCGGGTTTCACAAAAGAGATATTGACTCTTTTTGTGTAACTACCAGGACCTTGAGCTGTTGTTTTATATTCAGCTAATCCATCAGCACCAAGAGGAACGGTTTGTCCATCAATCGTTATAGTTGGTTTCGCGGATGCACTGAACGCTCCAACACCTGCGAAAATAGACAATGGCTGACCAGGCATCAAGTAATTAGCACTAGCTGTTGCAATTGCTTGGAACTGATCGTAAACAACCTGAATCTGTCCAATCTGGTTATGACAAAATTCTACAACTTGGGATTCAGAATTTCTGATGTCGTTTTGGAATTTTGTCAATATTGTTACTGCTGCAACTGCGGGAGTTTGACGAAAATAAGCCGCTGCCCAAGTATTGTTACTTTTATCTTTTACTTTTGGCATTTCCAAATTTAGAGGCAATGTCTTTTCAAACTGTTTTGCTATTGCAGGATCAATACCTAACAAATCCTTTTTGAACTGAACCAAACGTTGGTGCAATTTTTCACCTTCGCCTTGATCATCCATGATTCTTGTTGGAGCATCCAAATTGTCTTCCTGAAAAGACTCTTCACCTTTAGCAGGATCATATCCAGCACCAGATTTCACCTTACTCTGAAGATTTGTGATATAGTTAAAAATATCTTCAGACAATTTCTGAGCTTGTTCTGCTTTTGGTGCCCAAACAGAAGCCAATTGTTGTGTTTTCGGATCTTTCAATTTTTCAGCCAAAGAAGCAAAAATTGTTTTGTTTTTATCAGCAATTATATTGTTTGATGTTGTCAAACTATCGTTGATCGTCTTAAATGCATTCAAAATCTCAGATGACACATTCAATGCAAGTAGTGCTGTCAACACTAGGTACATGATGTTAATCATCTTCTGCCGTGGCTCTTTAGGTAACGCCATTACTTAAAATAATTTAGGTTTTAATAAAAAATAGGTTGAGCTTAAGGTTATTTAGCATTCATCGCTGTAAGCATTTTGCCATAAACCTCATTCAATTTACCTAAATTATCAGCCAATGTTGACAGTTCTTTTTGCGCTTTTTGAGCATCAGTTGTGCTATTAACAAGGGAAGAAGAAGCGTCGCTCAATTGAGAATAGAATTTTTCCAATTGTCCGGCATGTTCATCTCCGATTTTTACAAATTTTTCTTTGATTTTTTCAACCTCGTTTGTAGAAAGGCCCAATGATGCAAAATCAAATGCAGGAGCAGCTGGTTGTACCTGAGTCTCTTTCACTATTGTTTTAACAGATGTTTCAACTGGTAAATCATCAACAGGCATCAATATATAACGTATTGCATATAACGCAAAAATACCCGCTTCTGTAACCAGACCTATAGTGATCCAAGTGTTTGCACCTGGTGCATGAAGAATCTTGAAAAGTGCACCCAAAAGCACTGGTACAGCCGCAGCTGACACGATTATGTCCATAATACGATCGATCTTCTGAGTCTTTGATGTAGTAGATGCCATGATTTTAGTCTTTTTGAAATTTGCTGAGTGATAGATATTTTATATTATTATTTATTTCTTCCTTTTGCCATATTAGCAGGTAAATCGATTACACATCTGAAACCAATATAAGAACGAGCTGTATCTTGATATTCAAATGTTCTTGCGCTTGTCTGTAGATAGTAACCTACATCTTTCCAGCTACCGCCTCTCACAACTTTACGTTTCATACGAGGAGAATCATTGTCCATTGCATTCCAGTGAATATCCGGATTCAAATCATTTTGGAAATTATCACTTCCTTCATAAAAATAGGAAGCAGTCCATTCTGCCACATTTCCAGACATATTGTACAAACCGTAATCGTTTGGCCAATAAGAATCAACGCGAGCAGTATAAGTTGCTCCATCTTCCGCATAATTACCACGACCTGGTTTGAAGTTAGCCATCAAGCAACCATTTCTATTACGTAAATAGTAGTTACCCCAAGGATAAATTGATTGACTTCTTCCACCACGGGCTGCATATTCCCATTCTGCTTCGGAAGGCAAACGGTAATCGCTTTCTCTAGCTATTTTTTTACGATCCAAATAAGCATTTTGGATATGTGTGCGCCAATGGCTGAAAGCAACAGCTTGTTTCCAGTTGACACCCACGACTGGATATTTCGAATACATAGCTGCACTGAAATAACGTTTTGTCAAAGGCTCGTTGTAAGAATAGGAAAAATCTCTCATCCAAACCAATGTATCTGGAAACACTTTTTGATCATAGCGATACAAAAAATCTTTTCTTGGACGGTTACGGTTGGCAGCCGCTCTTTCCAAATCAAAACCTTGAACACTGTAAACGACTTTATCAGGATCGATTTCAGCTTTGTTATACAGACGGTAGTCCGGAGCCAAAACCAAACGGTTCATCTTTTCTACAGTCGCTCTGTCATTGTAGTTAATGTGGGAGGCTTTTGCCCAATCAACAGCAGTATCACCATCAGCACCACCTTGCTTGATATATCCCAACTCAATAGCAGCCAATGAATCCCTCACCCAGTTTACAAACTGATGGTATTGGCTATTGGTAATTTCCATTGCATCCATCCAGAAGCCATTGACACTCACTTGATGGTTCCTAGCGGTATAATTTCTGTTGATATCTTCATCGCTGGGTCCCATATGAAAAGTACCTGCAGGAATGTAGACCATTCCTTTCGGTTTGGACATGCTACCCATAGAGGAATAGGACACGCCATGAAGCTGTCCGTCATCATTAGGGATACTGTTGTTCTTATTCTTTTTACAGCTTGTAGCCAAAAAAACAAGCATCAACAACGACGATGAAACAATTAGATGCTTTTTCACTTTATGAGTCATAATTTAATATACAATACTATCAAAGAAAGACAAAAATAATAGAAAAATGAACTTAAATCATTTTATTCCAAAACATAATCCTCCTTCACACATTACTTTAAACCTAAAAATAAACGCTCTCGTCCCAACAATATTGTTCATTCTGTTTTTTATTACATAAAAAAGGAACGGTTTCCCGTTCCTTTCCTTCATTTATTACTAGTGTAATTAACTTTTCGGAGCTTCTTCGTTTTGATGTGTTTCTATTTCAAAATACACTTTATTGTTTTCAGCATCCAACTTAGCCAACAATGTATCACCTGGCTTGATGTTAAGATTCAAAATCTCTTCTGCCAAAGGATCTTCCAAATATTTCTGGATAGCCCTGTGCAAAGGACGCGCACCAAACTGCACATCGTATCCCTTGTCAGCTATAAAATCCTTTACTTCATTAGAAAGAACCAAACTGTAACCCAAACCACTCAAACGTTTCAAAACGTTTTTCATGATGATATCGATGATGTTGAAAATATTTTCTCTTGTCAATGAATTGAAGATTATGACATCGTCAATCCTGTTCAAAAACTCAGGAGAAAAGGTTCTCTTCAACGCCTTTTCGATAACGGCCTTGTTGTT
>QFOI01000234.1 GCA_003241175.1 Pseudopedobacter saltans | reverse complement strand
CGAGTGCAGTAAGCACCATTACTAAATCGTTACCGATTGGATTTCCCACTCTTGTAAACTACTCTTTATTAGCCACTTTGGGCTATATTAATCTTTTTTAATTAAAAGTTTAAAAAAGGATGGTAAAATAGGGTAGTCTCTGTGTTGTAGATACAAGATTGCCGATATGAACCGAAACATAGACAATGCCATTGCCGTAGCCAAACTGATTGACAAACTGAGGAATAACAGTATTTCCGAGAAAGAATTGAACATCCTTAAAGACTGGCTTCATAAGGATCAAAAGAACTTGGAATTGTTTCGTTCTCTTTCCGATCCCGACGAGTTCGGAAGGGATCTGAAAAATGTCATAACCTATTCCAACGAAGATTTTGTGGATAGGGTTACCAATATGTTAGATGACAAGGATTTGAATAAAGATGATAGTATTGTTTCCAATCCCAACAAAGGATACTGGTATTACGCCGCCGCAACCATATTAATTGTTTTATGCATTGGTTTTGCTGTTTATTGGCAACAAGGAACATCCAAAAAAGCAAATCCAGATTTGTCTAAGGGTATTAACGATACCACAACTCCGATCAAGCCAGGAGGTAATAAAGCTGTGCTTACTTTGTCCAACGGAAAATCGATTTGGCTGGATACGACAGCCAATGGACAGCTTGGCCAGGATAACATAGTCAAGAAGGACGATGGTGTTATTGCCTATTCTGGAAGTACTGTGTCACTACAACACAATACGGTAACTACTCCTCGTGGTGGACAGTACAGGGTTATATTGGAAGACGGAACAAAGGTTTGGATAAATGCAGCCAGTGAGTTTCGGTTTCCGGTTTCATTCGTACAAGACAAGAGGGAAGTTTTTCTTAAAGGAGAAGCCTATTTTGAAGTGGCCAAAAATGCCGAAAAGCCTTTCATTGTCCATGTCAATGGTTCAAGTATAAAGGTGCTGGGTACACATTTCAATGTGATGGCATACGAAGAGGAGAAAAAGATAAGGACTACATTGGCAGAAGGTTCCATCATGCTCAATCATGAGGGGAAGGATAGTGTCGTTCTAAGACCTGGATTCCAGGCGGATATAGTCAGTTCCTCCGAAAATATAAAAGTAGCAAAAGCGGATCTAGCAGAAACCTTGGCTTGGACCAAAGGGCTATTTCTGTTTAAATCAACGGATATAAACTCCATCATGCGACAGGTGTCAAGGTGGTACGATCTGCAGGTCGTTTCAGAGGGGGACTTGTCGGATGTAAAGTTTTCTGGTAGCCTAAAAAGACAGGAAAATATTGCTGATCTACTAGACATACTGGCAACAGATGGCCGCATAAGGTTTAGGACCAAAGGGCACACCATTACTATGACAAAACAATAAACGACGAATTTATTTATTCACATAAACAACTACTGTATGAAAACATGAGCAACTACTAAACTATTAAATAAGAGTTGCAACCAAAATACCGGAGTGCTACTGGGGGGTAACAGTCCGGCGAAGTTCGGTTGCATAAACGATTGAGTCACAATATTTACTTAACCTAATACATTCAAAGTTATGAATCTTTACGTTAAAAATGATTCTTGCTTAAAGATTAAACGATTACTTTTTAAAATAGGATTGATCATGCGGATAACGGCATTTATCCTCTTAATAGCCTGTGTACACGTGAGTGCCAGATCAAAGGCTCAAAAAATAACGATACGCGGCAGCCATATCACTTTGGAAAAACTGGCAGAGGCCATCAATAGCCAGACAAATTACCAGGTCGTATATGATCCAGAACTCTTGAAAAAGGCTGGGTCGGTGAGCCTTAGTCTCAAAAATACTTCACTGAAGGATGCATTGGAAGAAAGTGCAGAAGCCTTTCATCTGGACTATGAGATCAAACACAATACCATAGTTTTCAAAAGAGGCTATCAAGCGGATGTGTATTCTTCCAAAAATAATTGGATGAAGAAAGAAGACCAGCTGATGAACATTACGGGAACCATCAGGGACAAGGCGGGGGAGTTCCTTCCCAATGTTTCGGTGTCAGTGGTTGGTGCCAACCGAGGTACCATGACAGACGCTTTGGGTAATTTTAGTATACAGGCAGATAAAAACGATAGTTTAAGATTCAGCCTTGTGGGATATGTCGAACAGACTGTGATGGTGGGTAACAACCGTGTATTGTACATAACAATGGACGCAGTTGCAGGTTCGCTGAATGATGTGGTAGTCGTGGGCTTTGGCCAACAAAGGAAAATAAGTCTTGTTGGTGCCCAGTCAACACTAAAGCCGGAAGAGCTGAAACAGCCAGTTGCAGACATGACAACCATGTTGGCAGGTCGCATCGCGGGTGTTATAGGTGTGCAACGTTCCGGACAGCCTGGTAACAACCAGGCGGATATATGGATCAGGGGAATATCCACTTTTGGCGGTAATAGCTCCTCGCCTTTGATATTGGTGGATGGAGTTCAAAGGTCCATTAACAACATAGACCCCCAGGATGTGGCGTCTTTCACTATTTTGAAAGATGCCGTTAGTACTGCCGTTTATGGTATCAACGGTGCAAATGGCGTGGTGCTTATCACTACCAAAAAAGGTAGAATAGGTAAGCCCGAAATCACCCTTAACTACAACGAGGGAATTACCACATACACTAAGCTGCCACATATGGCTGATGCTAAACAGTACATGGAAGCGGCCAATGAAGCGAACACAACCAGAGGTTATGCCGCTATTTATTCGGATGACTATATCAGCAAGACGCTCAGTAAGGAAGATCCTTTGCTTTATCCGGATGTCAACTGGTTTGACGAACTATACAATAAATGGGGTAACAACAGACGCTTCAACGCAAGTGCAGGTGGTGGTGTCAGTTTTGCTAAATACTATATTTCTCTGGCTTACTATGATGAGAAAGGCATGATGAAAACTGATGGACTGCAGCAATACAATTCCGATATACGCTTTAGGAGGTACAATTTCACTACTAACGTAAACGTTGAGGTTAGCAAGACTACCAAGGTAGACTTGGGGATTCAGGGGTATTTCACGAATAACAATAGACCGGCCATAAGTACGGACGACATTTTCAATTCCGCCATGACAAATTCCCCTGTGGAATATCCTGTGATGTATCCTGGTGGTTTTATCCCTGGAGTCAACCCCAATGGAGGTTACCGCAATCCCTACGCCGACTTGACGACTAGAGGTTACAGTACTGGTTACGATAACCAGATAAACTCTAATCTACGATTGACACAGGATCTTAGTTTTTGGGTGAGGGGCTTGTCTTTTTCAAGCATGTTTGCCTTTGACGCCTATAATACACAGTCCATCAACAGGACAAAAAGACTTCCTACCTATTTTCCGGATATCAACAAACCTTACAATGAGGACGGTTCGCTCAACCTGATCATGACGTATGCCGGAACAGGAGATTATTTAAGCTATAGCAGGGGAAACTCAGGTAACCGCTCGCTGTATTCCGAAACCTCTCTCAACTATGCCAACAATTTTGGAAAGCATAGGGTAAGCGGGCTAGCGCTGTTTTACACAAAGGACCAGTCGGACAATTTTGCCGGGGATTTCACCAGTTACATTCCTACACGACAGCTTGGACTAGCGGGTAGAGCGACCTACTCCTACGATGATAGGTATTTTGTGGAGGGAGATTTTGGATATAATGGAACGGGTGAGTTTGCGCCAAAGGACAGGTACGGATTCTTTCCGTCTTTCGGTACCAGCTGGGTAGTGTCCAACGAAAAGTTTTTCGAACCCATAAAAAAGGTGCTTTCCTATTTCAAAATACGGTATTCTGATGGATTGGTAGGGATAAATACGCTCCCTGGTGGCAGACGCTTTGGCTTTTTGACGGTGGTGTCTCCTAACCAAAACGGTTATACCTACGGCCAGTCTATCAACAACAGTTTTTCTGGTATCGCTGTTACTGCGTATCCGGGCAATGTCCATTGGGCGCAATCCAGAAAACAAGATCTTGGTATCGAGTTTAAAATGTTTGATGACCATTTGTCTGTTATTGCTGACTTGTTCCAGGAACATAGAACGGGTATTTTTCTGCAAAGACAGTCCCTGCCTTTGTTTATGGGTATTAGTAATGCTCCTTACGGCAACTTAGGGGAAGTTAAAAACAAGGGTATAGATGGGACCTTGGTGTACGACGGGAGAATCGGGAAACTGGATGTCAATATCCGGGGAAATGTAACCTTTAATAAGGATGTTCTCGAGAAAGACGACATGCCTCCTCAACCTTATCCATGGATGAACCACACGGGCAACAATATTCTTGCCATCTACGGTTACCAAGCTGACGGTTTGTTCAAGGACCAGGCAGATATAGATGCGAGTGCTGTACCTGGTAGTAAGCAAACTGTGCTTCCGGGTGATATCAAGTACAAAGACCTCAACGGTGACGGATACATCAACGCCCAGGACGTAACGAAAATAGGAAGAGGCGATGTGCCTTCCTGTATCTATGGTTTCGGGTTCAATGTTGGTTATCAGGGCTTCAATATCGGTGCACTCTTCCAAGGTAGTGCAGGTGCCGAAATAATGCTGCGTGGGTCCTCCATTTATCCGTTCAACAACGATGCTGGTATCAGTAACATATACAGCAATATTGGGGACAGGTGGACTGAATCTAATCCTAGCCAGGATGTATTTTACCCAAGATTGGCATACGGACAGGCCCAAAATTACAACAATACACAAGCTAGTTCCTGGTGGGTGAAAAAAGTAGATTTTGTAAGGCTAAAGTCATTGCAACTTAGCTACAATTTACCGAAAAGCTGGATTAAGAACACGTCTTTGAAAAACGGAATGGTATATCTACAAGCTATTAACCCAATAACTTTTTCCAATTTTAAGCTATGGGATCCGGAAATGAGTGCGGGTGCTAATGGAGGTGATGTCAATGGTGGACATTATCCCAACATCGTAACCTATTCCGTAGGATTGACAGTCAATTTCTAAAATACAAGTTTACTTGATGAACGTATAAATGACAAAAAATGAAAGCTCAATATAAAATCTTTTTACTTGCGATGTTAGTCTTGGCTGTGTCAAGCTGCAAGAAATATCTGGATCAAATTCCAGACGATACACTTACCGTTGAAGGTGTCTTTGACAATTCCGACAACGCGCTCAGGTTCCTTGCAAATGTCTATTCCAATGTTCCCGACGAGTTTAACCAACGGTATGTCGGAGGAAACTCAAATGCGGGTGCATGGACGGCGGCTTCGGATGAAGCGGACTACCAATGGAACTGGGTCGGGTCCAACTACATGAATATCGGTAGCTGGAATTCCTCCTCCAGTTTTGTACAGGAATTTTGGCAAGATGATTACAATGCCATTCGGTCTGCCACTTTTTTCATGCAGAACATTGATAAGGTACCATCTATCAACATGCCCGACAATCTAAAAGTAATCTACAAGAACGAGGCTCGTGCTTTAAGGGCTATCTATTACTTTTACCTAGTTCGTATCTATGGTCCAATTGTGATAATCGGTGACGAGCCCATAGCGGTGGATGCCCCAACGGATTTGGTGCAGGTTCCGCGTAACAGTATGGACGAATGTATCGACTATATTACAAAGGAACTGGACTCTGCGGCCAATAACCTGCCTGTTGTTCAGGCAAAGACAACTGATTATGGTCGTATAACCAAACCTATTGCATTGGCATTCAAGGCGCGTGCCCTTCTACTGAATGCCAGTCCTTTGTTCAATGGAAACAGTGATTATGCTGCGTTAAAGAATCTGGATGGCAAGCAGTTGATAAACCAGACTTATGACGCTAATAAGTGGAAACTG
>QFOI01000233.1 GCA_003241175.1 Pseudopedobacter saltans | reverse complement strand
ATTTTTCGTCAATAGGAAATCTGCATTCTGAAATACCAATGTTTCTTCGTTGCTTAGTTCTACATTTGCCATTCAAAATCATAAAAATTTGTTCGAAAGATCTGATTACTGTGTAAATATCAGAAAAAGTTGCATCTTCGAACCCTTGTACTAGGTAGGCATCATGTTTAAGAAATTAGATACACTTATATTGAGGGCTTTCGTAGGGCCCTTCGTGGCTACCTTTCTGATTGCTCTTTTCGTATTGGTTATGCAGTTTTTCTGGCTGTATATTGACGACATGGTCGGAAAAGGCTTGGATCTCGGAACAATATTCAAATTGATTGGGTATGTTGCGGCAACTTGTATTCCGCTTGCGTTGCCATTGGCTTTGTTGCTATCTTCGATCATGACATTTGGGAATCTAGGAGAATCATTTGAACTCGTTGCCATTAAATCTGCCGGTATTCCACTGACTCGTTTTATGCGTCCGCTTTTGGTGGTCACTATTATATTGAGCGGTGTTGCTTTTGTTTTTTCCAATAACATTATACCTGTCGTCAATCTCAAAATGACACGTCTCAAGTATGATATTATTACGGCCAAACCTGCTTTTGATATCAAAGAAGGTACATTTTACAGTAAATTAGATGGTTTTGTCATTAAAATTGGGAAAAAAGACAAAGACAACAAAACAATCCACGATGTGGTCATTTTCGAAAAAAATGTCGGTTTGCAAGACAATATCCTGATTGCCAAGACTGGTACCATGTCCAGCACGCCTGACAAGCTGAGTTTACTTTTCGTTTTGAAAGATGGATGGCGTTACGAAGAAAGCGGTGCTAGCAATACACTCAATACCCAATTCACAAGAATGGGTTTCAAGGAATATCATAAAGTATTGGATCTCAGTAGTTTGAAATTAGGGGAATCTAATGAAGAAGGTTTCAAGTCAGACCCCAAAATGTTTACTTTGGGACAATTGGGTCCGGCTATTGATTCTCTTCATAGAGGAGATACCATATTTTATCTGCGTTCAAAGATCGAGTTAGGACCTTATGCTCTATTTGCCAGATACCAAGACAGCTCTTGGACTAAAAATAAGACACTTCAAACAAAGAAAAACGTCAAATCCTACGCAGACCTTTTGTCTGACTCGATGAAAGTGGATGTCGGCCACCGTATTACCAATAATCTTCAACAGATGAAAAATTCGGTAAACATTCTCAAAAACGATTATGTTGCCGCCGGAGAAAACTTTAGAAAATACCAGATCGAATGGCATCGTAAATTTACACTTTCGGCTGCTTGTCTACTCCTGTTTCTGATTGGTGCACCATTAGGCTCCATCATCCGAAAAGGAGGTTTGGGAACACCGTTGCTCTTTGCCATTATTTTCTTTGTGCTTTTTTACCTTTTCAACACCATTGGTGAAAAGATTGCCAAGCAAGGTGTAGTTTCCGCTTGGGAAGGGATGTGGCTGTCTTCTGCGGTTTTGTTGCCAATAGGAGCATTTCTAATGGTTAAAGCATTGAACGATGCAGAATTGTTCAGTAAAGAAAAATGGTACCGTGTAACCAAATACATACGAAGCAAATTGGGCATAAAGGCTAAAAAGAAAGCAAAGGATTTCGAAAATTCTGAAGAAATGCTACAAGAGGATAAATCTGCATAAATATTCTTTTCTTTCCAGCCTTTTATAGATACTTTTGTCCTCCCAAATTGTATCTTTTGAACACAGAACAAGAGAATTATAAGATCCAAAAATGGATATGTTCCTTATCCGTTTTACTTTTCATCGTCAAATTAGTTGCGTGGTACATCACCAGATCTGTTTCTATATTGGCAGATGCACTTGAAAGTATTGTTAACGTAGCAGCTGGCTTTATTGGACTGTACAGCTTGTTTATCGCCGCAAAACCCAAAGACGTTGACCATCCTTATGGACATGGAAAAGCTGAATTCATTTCTGCTGGAGTGGAAGGACTGATGATTTTGATTGCTGGAGGACTAATCCTGTACAATGCTTTAAAAGATTTTTCGGTACACACGCCAGTTACCCATTTGGACAATGGTCTCTATTTAGTAGCATTCACTGCAATCGTCAATTACGTTTTGGGACTTTATTGTGTTCGAAAAGGGAGGAGAAACAATTCCTTGGCGATTGAGGCAAGTGGCAAGCACTTGATGATCGATACCTATTCCACCATTGCTGTTATTGTTGGATTACTTGTTATTTTATTTACCAAACAATATTGGTTAGATCGTGTCATAGCCATCTTTTTGGGGTTGTTGATCATCTACAACGGTTATAAGATACTACGAAGATCTTTGGCGGGAATCATGGACGAAGCAGACCTTTCCGTATTGAAAGAAATCATTCAAATAATGGAAGACCACAGAGTCGCCAATTGGATTGATATACACAATCTTAAAGTAGTGAAATACGGTAGTCGTTTACATATTGACGGACACTTGACTGTACCGTATTTCCTTACAGTGGAAGAGGCGCATGAAGAAGTTTCCAATCTACAAAAAATAGTTGGCGAAACTTTCCCTAGCCAAATAGAGTTTAACATGCATCTGGATCCGTGTAGGGAATGGAGTTGCACCATTTGTACAAAAACAGACTGTACAGTCCGTAAAAAAGCTTTCGTCAAAAGGCTTCCCTGGAACGTGAAAGATGTCTTGAGCCCGAAACAACATTCTGCATAAATACCTAACAGTATTAACGATTTATCGTTTCTTTTTACTTTTCAAATCCGCTACCTTTGAAGCCACAAAAAATATTTGTCATGTCTGAAATATGGAAGATATACCAGGAGGAAAACAAAGAAAGATTTCTGGAAGAACTGAAAGGATTATTGCGTATCCCAAGTGTCAGTTCTAGCAGCGAGCACAAAGCTGATATGGGAAAAGCAGCAGAATACGTACAACAACAATTAATCTCTGCGGGAGTTGACAAAGCAGAAATTTTTGACACAAAAGGGCATCCTGTTGTTTACGGTGAAAAAATTATAGACCCAAGCAAACCAACAGTATTGGTTTATGGACATTATGATGTGCAACCTGTAGATCCAATTGAATTATGGGATACGGATCCATTTGAGCCAACTTTGAAGGAAGATGGAAACCTTTATGGTCGTGGAACGGCGGATGACAAAGGACAGTTTTTCATGCATGTTAAGGCATTTGAAACATTAAGCAAAACCAATACGATTCCCTTAAATGTAAAATTCATTTTTGAAGGAGAAGAAGAAGTCGGTTCACCTAATCTAAAACCTTTCCTTCAAGAACACAAGGATCTGTTGAAAGCGGATGTTGTATTGATTAGTGATACATCCATGCAAAGTCTGGAAAATCCTAGTATTGATGCTGGCGTTAGAGGACTTTCTTATTTACAAGTGGAAGTAACTGGGCCAAACCGCGATTTGCATAGTGGTGTTTATGGTGGAGCAGTGGGTAATCCTATTAATGTATTGGCCAAATTGATTGCAGGAATGCATGATGAAAACAACCACATTACCATTCCTGGTTTTTACGATGATGTCGATATTCTTAGCGATGCGGAAAGATCTGAAATAAACAAAGCTGATTACAACGAAGAAGAATACAAAAAAGATCTTGGCGTTGCCGAAATACAAGGTGAAAAAGGATTCACCACATTGGAACGTACCGGAATCAGACCTACGATGGATGTGAATGGTATATGGGGAGGATTTACAGGCGAAGGCGCCAAAACTGTTTTGCCATCCAAGGCTTTTGCAAAAATCAGTTTCCGATTGGTTCCTCACCAATCCAGTGACAAAATTACGGAAATGGTGATTGCTTATTTACAAAAAGTAGCTCCAAAATCGGTAACGATAAAGGTAACTCCAGATCATGGTGGAGATCCTTATGTGACACCAATTGACAGTACGGAATACAAAGCTGCCCAAAAAGCCATCGAAACAACGTTTGGCAAAACGCCCATTCCTGTACGTGGAGGAGGATCTATTCCTATTACTTCTTTGTTTGAGTCCGTATTGGGCATCAGTACTGTTTTGATGGGATTTGGTTTGGATAGTGACAACTTGCACAGTCCAAATGAAAAATACGGACTGAAGAATTTTTATAAAGGAATTGAAACGATACCTTACTTCTTTAAATACTATGCAGAATTGAAAGCATAGATAAAAGAGTAATCTTGGAATTATAAGTTTTTGATTTTTAAGCAAATGTGGATAGAATAGCAGGAGGATTATAAAAAAAAGTATTTTCTTTGGTCGGTTTCCTTTTTTCTACTTACCTTTGCAGTCCTTAAATTTTTTAGCAATGAGCGCAGCAGTTAACTTTGTGCACGAGCAGTTGACATCCATCAAGGAATTTCCAAAATTTAAAGCGGGAGACAATATCACCGTTAACTATAAAATTGTGGAAGGTGGTAAAGAGCGTATCCAGAGCTTCCGTGGCGATGTAATCAAAATACAAGGCCAGGCTGGAACTGCAACTTTTACCGTTCGTAAAATTTCTGAAGGTATCGGTGTCGAAAGACTTTTCCCATTTGCTTCACCAAACGTAGATTCTATCGTTTTGAACAAAGTAGGTAAAGTTCGTCGTGCGAAATTGTTCTATTTACGTGAACGCAGCGGTAAGAGAGCAAGAATCAAAGAAAAAAGATTCTAAATCTATTGATGATCTATTATCGATAAAATATTGTAGGCGGAGTCATCAAGGCTTCGCCTATTCTGCTTGAACCAATAATCGAAGGTTCCAATATTTTTATCGTTTTATTTGAACTTTATATTCTATTTTCGCATTCTAAATTTTTAATTATGAGCATGCCCGGAGGATCAGAGTGGATTCTGATTATTTTAGCAGTTTTGATACTTTTTGGAGGTCGTAAAATTCCTGAGTTCATGCGTGGATTGGGTAAAGGTATTCGCGAATTCAACGATGCAAAAGATAACGTAAGACGCGAAATCGAGGAAGGTGCCAAAGAAAAAGATGTCAAAAAAGTAGTTACTACCAATGAAGACGGTAGCGTTACTACTACAACGACAACTACAACCAACTAATTTATTGATTCAAACCCCATAAGGATTTGTTTAGTTTTTCTTCTATTGAGGAATATCATAAAGAGCTATTGCACGGTCAGACCTCTTGTAAGGCAGCCGTGCAATATTTTTTGGATAAAATCTCATCCGAACAACATCTCAACGCTTTTCTGGAAACGTATGCTGAGGAAGCACTTCTAAGAGCTGAATTTCTGGATAACGAAAGGCAAAAGAACACCCACTCTATTGGCAAGCTCCATGGTGTAGTCGTAGGTCTAAAAGATGTCATTTCCTACAAAGGACACAGATTAACCGCCGCCTCCAAAATATTGGAAGGCTATGAAAGTGTCTACAATGCGACAGTTGTGGATCGCTTGTTGGCAGAAGGCGCTATCATTATCGGTCGTCAAAACTGTGACGAATTTGCAATGGGCAGTAGTAACGAAAACTCCGCCTACGGCAATGTCCTCAACGCTGCAGACAACACGAGAGTTCCTGGTGGTTCGTCTGGTGGTTCAGCGGTGGCTGTCCAAGCAGGTTTGTGTATGGTCAGTTTGGGTAGCGATACCGGAGGTTCTGTACGTCAACCTGCAGATTTTTGTGGCATTGTAGGTCTAAAACCGAGTTACGGTCGCATTTCCCGTTATGGCTTGATAGCTTATGCTAGCTCATTTGACCAAATAGGAATTTTTGCGAATAATGTACAAGATGTAGCACAGACTTTAGAAGTCATAGCGGGAGAAGACGAGTTTGACAGCACAGTTAGTGACGAACCTGTTATAAACTATAACTCTGAGGTCAAGAAAAATAAAAAAAAAAAATACAAAATAGCTTGTTTCAA
>QFOI01000232.1 GCA_003241175.1 Pseudopedobacter saltans | reverse complement strand
TAATATTTAGTACAAATTGTCTATTTGCACAACAAAAAAACAATACAACTATGGATACTTTAAAAGTAAAAACAATACATGAAATAACTTTCGCTGCAGCCGAACAATTACTTCAGTTTGGACTAAAAGAAGCAACAAAAAAAGATTTAAAACTATCCATTGCTATTGTAGACAGAGCCGGACAATTAATTGCTTTTGCCAGAATGGACGGCGCATCAATTGTAACCGTAGACGTTGCAATCGGTAAGGCTAAAACAGGCGCTTACCTGCAAGCACCTTCTAAAGTATTTGAAGATTTTATCAACAATGGAGCGCCTTCAATGGCGACTACTCCAGGAATTTTGCCTTTACAAGGTGGCGTTCCAATAATTTATAACAATGAAGTAATTGGAGCAGTCGGAGTAAGTGGTTCGACTGGTGACTCAGACAATGAAATGGCTACAAATATTGCAAAAGCATTTTGAATTAAAGTCTAATTATGCAAATAATTTAATGATTTATAAATTTTTATCTAGATAGTTATTGACTTCATCGGTCTTATTATTTTCCTAAACATTATTTTTATAGTTTAGATAAAATTTTATTATTGACAATTAAAATCTTTAATATGAAAACATTGTTTTTATCTGCATTGAGCCTTATTATATTGAACTCAGCAAAAGTATCTGCTCAAAATTCTTTACAGCTAGATTTAAATAAATATCAAGAAAAAACAGTTACAGTTGGAAAAAATTCCATCAAAGTAAGGGCTTTTGAAAATATTATTTATGTATCGAAACCAGTAGATACTATGTATGAAAAAATGAATATTTATATTCCAGAGGCATATTTTGAAAATGGAACGATCAATGGATATACTAAAGTAAATGCACCTATATTTTTTCCAAATCAAATTGGCGGATATATGCCTGGCAATCCCGGAACTACTGAGCCAATGACTATGGGAATGCTCGCACCTAAAAATGGAGAAGCACCAAAGAATTTGCCACCACTTCCCGCTGGTATGAAAGGAAAAATGAAAATGCCTGAACGAATTAATACAATTGCGGAAGCTTTGTTGCATGGTTACATAGTTGCATCACCCGGAGCAAGAGGTCGCACGAGTAGTTTGGGTAAGGCTCCAGCGGCGATTATAGATTTAAAAGCAGCAGTTCGCTATCTCAAATACAATGATCAAATAATGCCTGGAGATGCGAATAAAATCATAAGTAATGGCACTAGTGCTGGCGGTGCCATGTCAGCATTATTGGGTGCTACTGGTAACAATAGTGACTATAGTTCGTATTTAAATGCTATTGGCGCCGCAGACGCAACAGATGACATTTTTGCAGTCTCCGCCTATTGTCCAATTACCAATTTGGATCATGCCGACGCAGCCTATGAATGGCAATTTAATGGACACAATGAGGTTCAACAAGGAGGACCAATGGCAATGCAAGGTGGAAGTTCTACATTGAATGCCAGTCAAATAGCAGTTTCCAATGATTTGAAAAAATTATTTCCAGCATATGTAAATAGTTTACAATTAAAAGATAAAAATGGTATACCATTAACCTTAGACAAAAATGGTAATGGTTCTTTCAAAGATTTGATAAAAACGTATGTAATTGCCTCGGCAAATACAGCCATTGCAGCAGGTAAGGATTTAACTGCACACAAATGGTTAACTTTTAAAGAAAAGAAAGTTGTAGACTTAAATTGGGATGAATACATTACTTATATGGTTCGTCAAAAAACGCCACCAGCATTTGACGCACTTGATTTATCAACACCAGAAACACAAGAATTTGGCACGGATAAAATAGATAAGCAACATTTTACCAATTATAGTTTTACTCACTCAGCCGTAAAAAATGCGACAATGGCAAATGAGACTATAATTAAAATGATGAATCCTATGTATTATATAGGCACTCAAAATACAACAACAGCCAAAAATTGGCGAATTCGTCATGGTTCCAAAGACAAAGATGGTAGTTTAGCAACACCCATATTGTTGGCTACTTTATTGACCAATAAAGGGTACACTGTTGACGTATCTTTGCCTTGGGATAGACCTCATAGTGGCGATTATGATGTTCCAGAATTATTTAAATGGATTGATACAATTTGTAATTAAAAGGAGATAAAAATGGATTATACATTTCAAGATAAAACACTTGTCGTTATTGGCGGTACGTCAGGAATTGGTAAACAAGTGGCTATAAATGCAGCGAAATTAGGTGCAAAATTGATTCTCAGCGGAAGAACAGAAGAAAAATTAAATACAGTTTCGGAGGAATTAATCATACAAGGTTTTAGTGTAGAAACTAGAATTTTGGATGCACACAATCGCGATCAGCTCAATCATTTTTTTGATAGTTTACCACCATTCGATTATTTAGTTTCTATGATTGGGGATGTAATGGGAGGTGGCATTTTGGAACCATCAGAAGAAATGATGCGACACGTGATTGAGTCCAAATTTTTCACCAATCTTGCTATTGCCAAATTAGCTGCAAAAAAAGTAAATTATGGCGGAAGTATAATTTTCACATCTGGTTCTGGAGGTTCACCATCAACTGCATCCGCAAGTTATATTGGTAACAATAGTGTAAAAGCATTAGTCGAAGGTTTGGCTAAAGAATTAGCACCTAAAGTTCGCGTAAATACAGTCGCACCCTTCTGGATGCTCACACCATTTTGGCGAGATCAACCAAAGGATCAAGTTGAAGCAACGGAGAAATATATGAGTTCTATTATTCCATTGGGACGCACAGGCACTATTGAAGAAGTGGCATCTGCCTATATTTTCTTATTGCAAAATACTTTTATAACGGGCCAACAAATATTTGTAGATGGTGGCGTGCAATTAGGTTGATAAGGCTATGTCTAAAAACAATTGGAAATTTTATGCCGACAACCATTTTACTTAGATTTTTATATAAGGCATCTTTTAGTTTAAAAATTTTCCATAGTTAATTCCAAATTGACCATGGCTCCTGTGAGATTTCCTGAACCGACCGCGTTAGCTACTGTCCTGGCCATTGAAGCGCAATCTCCACAAGCAAATATGCCAGGAATATTTGTTTTGAAAGAAGCATCTACTTTTATATGTCCAGTTTCTGTAAATGCACAACCTAATTCCAATGGAATATTCGAATTTTGGGTAAATGGAATAGCTGCATACGCCGCTTTGAAATCCATTTTTGAACCATCGGAGAAAATTACACTGTCTACATAACCATTCTTGTGCTCAATTTCAATAATTTCTTTGTCCACTATTGAAATATTGTGATTTTCTAGTTTGGATAATTGTTCAGGTGTGAAATTTGCTTTTTCATTGGTGAGTAAAGTTATATCTGCTGTTAGGTTATTGATCAAACTTGCCATATGAAAACCTCGATCACCGTTAGCAATAATGCCAGTTTTTAATCCTTTCACCTCATATCCATGACAATAAGGGCAATGTATAACTGATATGCCCCAACACTCGGAAAATCCTATAATATCAGGCATTATGTCTTTAATGCCAGAGGCTATTATAACTTTTTTTGTCGTGTATATTTTATCCAAATTAGTTCCAATTTCAAATCCGAACTCCTTTTGCGTAGCATAAATGGCTTCTTCATTTTTATAAAATATAGTTGGATACTTTAGTACTTGTTGTAATGCTTGCTTAGATATTTCTGCAGGCGTGTCGCCATCATGTGTTATAAAATTGTGCGAATGTGGCGTTTGACGATTACAAGGTTTGTTTGTGTCTAAAATCAATACTTTTCGCAAAGATCTTCCCAATGCCATTGCCGCAGATAATCCTGCATAACTCCCACCAATAATAATTGCCTCAAAATTGTTTGTACTCATCTGTTGTATTTTTCCAATCTCATACAAAGATATAGAAAATTTTATAAATGAAACATTGTTGCATTATATAGGCAATGGATTTAAAAAAATACCTAGCGCTCCATTTTATATTCCCTTTCCGTTACAGGATTTGACCAGATGACTTGATTTTGTGCAGCATTAGTGCCTATTGCTATGTGCATCATAGACGTTGTTGGTGTTGCACCATGCCAATGCTCAATGTTTGGAGTGCATTTTATCACTTCGCCTTTCTGAATGATTTGAATAGGTTTGCCTTTTTCTTGATACCATCCTGTTCCCTCTGTTACTAGTAATATCTGACCAGCAGGATGTTTATGCCAATATGTCCTAGCATTAGGTTCAAAATGCACTTTTCCAATAGCGGTATTATAAGTCGAATCACTATTAAGTATCATATTTAACCAAACATTGCCCGTAAAATGGCTATTGTCAGCTTTTACTCCTTTGGCGTAAATATCTGCTTTTTGTGCTAAACTATTTAGGCATAATAAACAAACTAATGATGTTAATACTATTCTCATTTTGCTCATAACTATAAATTTTTTCTATAAAAGTCAACTAGTTTATTGACTGCTTGCCTTACATATTCAGGTTTCCAATAAGTTTGTATATGAGTGGCTCCGTCTATAACAAATAGCTCTTTTGATTTTGCATTTATGGCTTTAGGAAAAGCTTCATCGGTCATATATTTTGTATCAGCTTTACTTCCTGCCATCATTAGTAAAGGTTGGTTGATTAATTCAATATGATCCGTAGCGTCCCAAGTCATGAGATACATCATACTGTTTTTTGTATAAAGAAACGTCGAGTTTGGATGTGCATTTGTTTTGAAATAATAAATATATCCTTCTCTATACAAATCGGTAGATATTTTGGCAATCTCTTCATCCGGTAACGTTTTACTCATTTCACCATAATAAGAAATTTTGCCACTGACAGCTTCTTCTTCACGTTCATTAACGGCTTCTTGTAGTCTTTCTTGTATAGTTTTAATTTGCGAATTTTGAAATCCGTTTCGACGCACTTCACCAGAATTAAACATACTTAAAGTAGCTACTGCTTTTAATCTTTTATCGGATTGAGCAGCTTTTATAGTATAACCACCGCCACAGCAG
This sequence comes from Pseudopedobacter saltans, assembly GCA_003241175.1. Taxonomy (GTDB): domain Bacteria; phylum Bacteroidota; class Bacteroidia; order Chitinophagales; family Chitinophagaceae; genus Rhizosphaericola. Next base: position 892 of record QFOI01000232.1, on the reverse strand, counting down.
ATCCCCAAAATACCGATCTTGGAAGTGTCAACTCCCTTAAATTTTGAAATAAAATCTACCGCGCCATGAATATCTTCTTCTCGATAAAAAGGTTTGTCTGTATGTCTTGGTTCTCCTCCACTAGCACCTTGAAATGCTGCATCAAAAGCTATCGTTATATAACCATTTTCGGCCAAACGCTGCGCATACAATCCAGCAGTTTGTTCTTTAATACCGCCATTGGGATGTGCAACTATGATAGTTGCATACTTTTTATTTTCATCATAATTAACTGGTGTATATACGTTTGCCGCAATTGCAATTCCATTTAATTGATAATTGACTGGATGAATATTTACCTTTTCTTTTTCATTTTTGACTATTGCTCCATCATACACCAAAGTATATGGATTGTCTTTATAGTTGTGTGGCATGTCTTGTGCTTTTAAATGTGAGTGAATGATTGTGAATACAATCATTGCAAAAATTATTTTCATATTTTTAATTTTTAATGCTTATAACTTCATTAATTATTTTTAGTGTGTGTTTGCCACTTTTTCTACCTAAAGTATTTGTAATGATTTTTGCGAAATCTTGTAATTGTATTGGTTCAATACCTTGCTTTAAACAAATATTCAAATGGCTCTGTAACATAGGATCTACATTGCCGAGACTACTTAAAATAGAAATAGTTACGAGTTCTCTTTCTTGATAGGTTAAAATATCTCTTTCAAATATGTCTGCAAAAAGATGTTCTTTTAGAAAGATTTCAATCGTCGGTGCAAATGCCGCATAGCCTGTTTTCGGTCCTGATTCTTTTACGCCTGTTAATTGTTCCAATATGGCTTTTACTCTTTCATATTTGGATGAATCACTTGAAATGGGAGAGGCATTTTTTCCTTCTACATCAATA
>QFOI01000231.1 GCA_003241175.1 Pseudopedobacter saltans | reverse complement strand
GATAGATAGCAGAGTCTACAACACTAATTTTAGGGAAGCAAATGGAGCTTTGTCATTGGGATACCTACTCAAAAAAGGAATCGTATCACTGAACGGAACATTTTATCATAATCTACAGGGAATTCCTGACGGGAGTAGAGATTCTCTTTCGAGAAAATTCACGGAGCAGATTTACGAAGGGGAAAAGGATGATATCAATACAAGACCCATTGTGCCATCATCTTTGTTAAACAGTTATAAGCTTTCACCGCTACACCAAGTTATAAAACACTATCGCGTATACGGTAAACTTTTTAAGGATGTAAACGGAGGCGACATCAACGCTACAATAGCTTTTCTGCAAAATAATAGGACAGAATATAGTCATCCTACCATGACCAGTTTGCCAGGAATGAACGTCCGACTACAAACGTTGAATTATGATTTCAAATATGATAAATTTCAGTTGTTTCCAGATGTTCGCTTGTCTCTTGGAGCAAATGGTATGTATCAAGTCAACAAAAATCTGACTGCAACGGATTTTCCAATTCCGGATTATAGACTCGCGGATGGCGGTATTTTTGCTTTTGCTAAATGGACCAAAAACAGATGGACAATAAGTGGTGGCCTTAGATGGGATCTGCGTCATATTGAATGGAACGATTTTTATGTCATACAAGATGGCGTTACAGGATTTGAAAGACAAGCGGCTTATGATGAAAGGGATGGTGCAACTTTGCAATTTGATCATTTTTCTAAAAATTTTACAGGCATATCTACTAGTATTGGAACCACTTATCAAGCGGGCGATCATTGGGATTTTAAATTTAACATTGCGAGAGGTTATCGTGTTCCTAATATGACGGAACTGGCTTCTAATGGTTTGGATCCTGGAGCAAATATCGTTTATTTGGGGAATAGAGAATTTAAACCGGAGTTTTCTTTACAACAAGATTTGGGTGTAATAGCACGTTACAGAGATTGGGATATGGACTTTAGTTTTTTTAACAACAATATTTCCAACTATATTTATTTGTCTTTAATGACCGATGACACGGGAATGCCTATAGTTGATCCACAAGGTAATCGGACGTATCAATATCAACAATCCAAAGGACAGCTATATGGTATGGAAGCCTTTGTGAGCGTGCATCCCGAAGTACTAAATGGATTATATTGGAACAATTCGTTTTCTGTTGTTTATGGTTTTAACCGAAAGGAAAGTTTTAAAAACAAAGGTATTGACGGTGAATACCTTCCGTTAATTCCTCCTGCCCGACTTGCTAGTTTGCTTCGTTTCGAAATTCCCATATCCAAAAATGGTTGGCTGAAATCCATAACACCTCAATATGATATTGACTTCAATGCAACGCAATCCCGTTTTCTAGGATTGAACAATACGGAAACGAAAACCGGTGGTTATACGCTGCACAATTTTGGAATTTTTACGGATTGGCGAGGAGCTAAAGAAAAGTCTTTTTCGTTGGTTTTAATGGTGCAAAACCTGTTTGATAAAGCATATCAATCCAATATGAGTCGCCTCAAATATTTGGAATATTACAGCGCTTCTCCTGGTGGACATTCGGGAATTTATAATATGGGAAGAAACATTACTGTAAAGCTATTGTATCCTTTTTAAAGGAAAATATCGTTCTTGCAATACATGCATGTGGTGCAGCGCATGACCAAAAAGTACGAAGCAAGCAGCATTAACACTCAAAGAATAGTCTGCTACTTTTCCGATTGTTTGTAGTTGTTGTTCTGTAAAAGACAGAACTAAATGTTTTGTACTCTCTCTTTGCGCTTGGAACATTTGCTTCAATGCCGCAAATGTTTGTTGGTCTACTGCGGCATTTTGTATGTACTGGTCTTGGTCAAAACCATTCAATACTTGAGTTTCTCCGCGAGAGATCGACAAGGCTCTAAAGCCAAATATCAGATCCGTATCAATGACATGGAAGACAATTTCCTTGATCGACCATTTGTTTGCTGCGTAACGAAAATCGCTCATGTCCTCGGGAATGGACATGTAAAAATCTACCAACTGTTGGTGGTGATTATCGACAATTTCCTGCACATTATTACCTGTAGTGCGATCAATATATCCTTGCATAAATGGTGAGTAGGTATTGGATAATGGTCTAGGCATATCGGAAATAATTTTTTATTAGAAAATGTCTTTTAAGCGAACATCTACCTTAATGAATTGTCTTAAAGTCATGCAATACTCCAAAGTTAACGTTTGCGTAATGTAATACATTCATGAATCTGTAACAAAATAGCTTGGCTTTGTTTAACTTTGCTACCTCAAAAAATAGAAAATGCATAAATCAACCATAAGTATAGACGTTGTATTGGACGAAAAGAAAGTACCGGATTCTATTAGTTGGAAAGCATCTGACAGCTCTGCTGACGATGCTCAAGCAGCTAAAGCTATGATGGTGGCTTTTTGGGATAGTGGGGATAAGAGCGCACTTCGCATAGATCTTTGGACGAAAGACATGATGGTGGACGAGATGGGTGATTTCTTTTACCAAACATTGTCGAGCATGGCTAGCACGTTTCAACGGGCGACACAATATGCGGATATGGCAGAGGATTTGAAAAATTTTGCCAAATCTTTCAATGAGAAATTCCGAGCTAAACAAATTGAAGAAAACAAAGCAAACTAGTTTATATTAAATACAAAATCATATCAAAATGGCTTTAGAACAAGATATAATGACGCATATGAAGGAAGCAATGAAGGCAAAAGACGAACCAACGCTCCGTGCGTTGCGTGCCATCAAAGCTGAAATCATCAAAGCAAAAGTGGAACCAGGTGCCAATGGTGAAATTTCTCCTGAAGGTGAAATCAAAATGTTGGCTAAAATGGCAAAAGAAAGACGTGACTCAGCAGATCTTTACCATAAACAAAACAGAGAAGACCTTGCTCATAAAGAACAAGAAGAAATCGCTGTTATAGAAAAGTTTTTACCTAAACAATTAACTCAAGAGGAATTGTGTGCGGAGATAGCTAAAATTATCAGTGAGGTTGGCGCTACATCTCCCGCTGATATGGGGAAAGTAATGGGCGCCGCTTCCAAAGCTTTGGCTGGAAAAGCTGATGGCCGAGCCATATCCACTACGGTAAAAGAATTGTTGGCAAAGTGATCATAGATTTCATATCCATTGTCTTGTTGTCAATGGCTATTTACAAAGGATGGAAAAAAGGTTTAGTTGTCGCTATCTGTTCGGTGATGGCTGTGTTTATAGGGATGATGGCGGCGTTAACCTTTTCTGCCAAACTGTCCGAATATTTCCAATCCAAAGGTGAGCACGCTTTTTGGGTGCCTTTTTTGGTTTTTGCGTTGATAATGGCTGTCACTATGTTTTTGGTTCGTATATTGGGCAATAGTGTGCAGAAGCTATTAAAAACCTTACATTTAGGCACTTTGAATAGGTTGGGCGGTATATTGTTGTTCGTGTTGGGCTATTTTTCCATATACAGTATTATATTGTTTTATGCGTCCGGAATTTCATTAATTTCGCCATCAATGGTCAGTAATTCAAAGACTTATCCATTGATACAACCATGGGGGCCTACAGCTGTAGAAGGTATTGGGAAATTTATACCTTGGTTTCAGGATATATTGGGAAAAATCAAGGCTGGTTTTGAAAAAATGAAGTAATGGGTGAAAGGATTATTACTTTTGAATAGAGTATGAAGTACGAAATAAAAAATCTGGATAAATTTAGGTATGTAGAGGCAGGAGAGGGTGAACCTCTTTTGTTGTTACATGGTCTTTTTGGAGAATTGAGCAATTTTGAAGGTGTCATTGAGCATTTTAAAGCGAAGTTTCGCGTATTGGTGCCCATAATGCCGTTGTTGGATTTGGATTTAATCAATACAAGCGTTTCAGGGCTTGCCAGATATGTCAATCGCTTAGTGGAAACATTCAATCTTCAAGGGATACATCTATTGGGTAATTCTCTTGGTGGTCATGTCGCATTAATGTACATTTTAAAACATCCTGAACGGGTACGCACACTTATTTTGACGGGAAGTTCTGGTTTGTTTGAAAGTGGGATGGGAGATAGCTATCCTAAGCGCGGTGACTATGACTATATCAAAAAGAAGACGGCCATGACTTTCTACGATCCTGAATTGGCGACCAAAGAATTAGTAGATGAGGTTTTTGAAATAACCAATAACAGATTGAAAGTCGTCAAGATTATTGCATTGGCCAAAAGTGCCATCCGCAATAATCTTGGAGAAGAACTGAATCACATCAAACAGCCAACCTTGTTGATCTGGGGTAACAACGACATTGTTACGCCTCCATTCGTTGGCGAGGAGTTTAAAAAACTTATTCCTAATAGCGAACTTCATTTTATTGATAAGTGTGGTCATGCTCCTATGATGGAAGTTCCTGTAGAGTTCAATAATATTTTGGAGCCGTTTTTACAGAAAAATAGCGGATCGCCTGCATAGTTTTACAACGTATAAAAACTTTATTCTATGTTATGCAAACTAATTACCAAGACAGATTATCCTACGATTTCGGTTAAAGACAATCGTAAGGATGTCGAAGTGCAACTAGACAGCTTACATATCAATGCCATTCCTTTATTGGATGGCAATAAGTTTTTGGGTGTTGTTTCGAGGAACATATTGCAAATTAGAAAAGAAGAAAATCTTGTTGATCTGTTAGCGGGACTTGCACCTGAATGGGTTGCGGAAGACGATCATGTTTTTCGAGCTTTACGGTTAATGGCAAACCAACGTGCACCGATTGTCGCTGTACATTCCAAAGATGGAGAATATGTTGGTGTTGTCACTGTAGAGGATCTCATTCCAGCAGTTGCTACATTATTGGGCATGGAAGATGCTCCTAGCGGTTCCATTACGATAGAAATGGATCGAAACGACTATTCATTTGGAGAGTTGGCAAGATTGGTGGAGACTAACGATGCAGATATTGTGCAACTTAATACTTATATGGAAAAAGAAACGGGGCTGTTCGTCATCAATATGAAAATCAGCAGAGAGGACGTTTCTGACGTGGTTGCCACTTTGCAAAGGTACGATTACCATATTCGTTATTATTTTGGCCAAGAGTCCTATGAAAATGAATTGAAATCCAACTATGACGCTTTGATCAATTATCTTAACATTTAAGATTTTTTTTATAAAGATTATCGATCCTAACCCAGATTGGTATATAATTTGGTTACTATCACTCAAGTATTTGGAAATACAAATTTTTAAACAATGAAATACATTAAATTACCCTTATTGACGTTGGTTGCTATTGCAACATTTTTAAGTTCATGTAGTACTTGGAACAATGCTAACAAAACCGAAAGAGGTGCCGCAGTTGGTGTTGGCGGTGGTGCCGTAGCTGGTGGTATCATTGGTAAAATGGCAGGAAACACTGCCTTAGGCGCTATTATTGGTGCCGCAGTTGGTGGTGGTGCTGGTGCTATCATTGGAAAAAAGATGGACAAACAAGCTGAAGACATTAAAACACAAGTTCCCGGTGCTAAAGTGGAACGTGTAGACGAAGGTATTACAGTTGAGTTTAGTAGTGCTGTTTTGTATGGTTTTGATAGTTATTCTTTGACAGATGCGTCTAGATCGACTTTGAATAGCTTGATTACCATTTTGAATAAATATCCTGATACAAACATAGAAATTCAAGGACACACCGACAATAAAGGTACTGCCGAATACAACCAAGGTCTTTCCGTAAAGAGAGCTACATCGGTTGCTGACTACCTTAAAGCAAATGGTATCAATGCATCTCGTATAACTATAAAAGGTTATGGTATGAATGCACCTAAATATTCTAACGATACTGAACAAGGTCGTGCTCAAAATAGAAGAGTTGAATTCTTGATTTCTGCAAACCAACAAATGCAACAGCAAGCGAAACAGGAAGCGGGTCAAACTAATCAACAAT
>QFOI01000230.1 GCA_003241175.1 Pseudopedobacter saltans | reverse complement strand
AGATTTCTCCGTTCCTCGGTCATCATAACGAAGTACGGCATAACCATTCCTTGAAAAATAATCCGCCAATACCCAAAATGGCTTATGTCCATACATTCTTTCGTCTCGATTGTGTTGCCCTGCATCACCTACCAAAACAATACAGTTGTATTGGATATTTTTTTTCATGGGGATTGTCAATGTTCCATTTAGCCAAATATGTGCGTCTGGATTAGGAATATCTATGTCTTCTACATTGTAAGGGACATCATATGTGGGTGTTTGCGGTCGATAAGTTGTGTCGTCTGACAACTGCGCCAATACCGGAAAACCGAATATAAGCATTGGAAATGCTATAAGGGTTTTCAAAGGGAACTTACAGGATAATGATTGCATGAACTTCAAATGATGACTGAAAATAATCCTAAAAGACCTGACATCTAAAATTTCATTTCTTATTTTTTCCCTAAAAATTTTGCAATATGAAAATTATTTCTATTTTTATACTGTATTAGTATTGTAGTACACTAAAACTGAAATATGATAAATATTCAAAACTTACAATTCGCCTACCGGAAAAACAAACCGGTTTTCGAAGGACTTCATCTCCGCCTAGAGCCTGGGCATATCTATGGATTGTTGGGAGAAAATGGCACTGGAAAATCGACTTTGCTCAAGTTGATGTCGGGTCTCGCATTTCCACAAGCGGGTCAGGTGCAAACGCTCGGCTACAATCCAGAAAAACGTAATCCAAACATGCTCCAACAAATCGCATTTATACCCGAGGAGTTTGACTTACTTCCTATGAGTATTGCCAAATTTGTCAAGGTCAATGCACCTTTTTATCCGTCTTTTGACAATAACAAAATGTTGTCTTTACTAAAGGAATTTCAGATTCCGGAAGGACAAGCCATCACGGACATGAGTTATGGCCAGAAGAAAAAACTGCTAATTTCATTTGGGTTGGCAACCAATGCTAAACTCATCATTATGGATGAGCCGACCAACGGTTTGGATATTCCTTCCAAAGCACAATTTCGGAAAATAATAGCTGGATTTTTGAATGAAGAATCGATCATCATCATCTCTACGCACCAAGTAAGAGATCTGGACAATCTAATAGATACGATCTTGATGTTGGACGACCATCGTATCGTGTTGAATGCAACGGTGGATGCGATAACGGACAAACTAACATTTTCCAATACTAGCCAACCTGTGGAAAATGCCTTGTATTCGGAATCCTCTTTCAACAGTTACCAATCTATTTCTTTCAACAAAGGTGATGATTATAGTAAGCTGGACATGGAATTGCTGTTCAAGGCAGTATTGATAGAAAAATTAAAAATTACGCAACTATTCAACTAAAACTTTATGGACAATTCATTTTCACTATATCGAGTTGGTCTGCTGATCAAGCGCCAATGGGCTTCATTTGGAAAAATATTCTTGGTTACATTAGGAGCTATAACACTTATTTTACTTGGCTTTTATTTATATAATTTACCAGCAAAGGGCAATATCTATACATTTCATGCAGATAAAAATGGAGAGATAACACTATTATTTCCTATTCCTCTTTTTTGTATTATTGGGTTATTGTTCGTGACATTGTCATCTAGTTGGTATTTTAGTAAATGGGGAAAGAAAGCCAATACAATTGAAGAACTGCTTTTGCCCGCATCCAATATCGAAAAAGCCTTATGCAGCGTAGTCCTTACCTCAATTGTCTGTATCGGAGGCTATCTAATAGTCTTCTTATTGATTGATAGCGGATACAGAATATATCTCAATGAATTTGTAAAAACAGTAGATCCGAAAATCAAGGTGAGCCCTTACATGGATGATAATCAGCGATTAAGTATTAGAGACTGCCATGCACAGTTTTTTGTGAAGATCATAGATTCTCAATTTTTTTGGCCTGCAATTTCTATTGGCTTTTTGTTGCAAAGCATTTTTTTGCTAGGCTCTATTTATTTCAAACGCTTTCAATATATCAAGACCTTGATAACAATTGCAATCACAGGATTTGTCATCATATTTTCTACATTTAAACTAGGTAGTTATTTGAATGAAAGTCGCGTAATTGTCTACCATACACTTGATGAACTAGATCATAAAAATGATTCTATTCCCATTTTCATCTATGTCATTGTTCTTGTGTTAACACTGATCTTTTATTGGATTACCTATTTGCGCGTGAAGGAAAAGGAAGTTTAAAAAAAATACAACTATGCAATTCAGAGATAATAAGGCGATCTATATACAGATTGCGGAATATATAGGAGAAAACATATTGTTGGGGAAATGGCAATCCGAGGACAAGATTAGTTCGGTTAGGGAATTGGCGATGGAATTGGAAGTCAATCCCAATACAGTGATGCGTACTTATGAAATGCTGCAAGGTAAAGGCGTGATCTACAACAAACGCGGTATCGGTTTTTTCGTCAGTCCAGATGCTGTCGCTCAGATAAAAGCCATGAAAAAGGAAACCTTTATCGAAGATGAACTTCCTGTCCTTTTTCGCAATATGTACCTTCTCCAGATTGATTTCAAAGAACTCGAAACAAAATACAATCAATTCATCCAAAAAAATTTTTAATATGAAAACAAGCAATAAAGTCTTATTGATATTGGGACTCGTGTTATTGGCTTCGCCGCTATTGTTTCTGTCTTTTTATGTAAAGGCACATACAGAACCATTTTATAATAATAGCGATCTAACCATAGATTCAAAATCTGCAGGAATGATTTCAATCCCAACAAAATCATTCAACAATATCGTGGTCAAGTCAAGCAATCAAAATGCATATTTGACATATACCATCATTAACAGTGAACATTTCGGAATTAAAATTCCGGAAGGTTTGAAAGGAGTTACCTCTGCGACAGTTAATGGAAAAGGTGAGCTTGAGATCGTTACAAATCATCGTTTTAAATACAATCCATTTTTAAAAATTCTGATCTATGCTCCTAAAAGTACAAGTATTAGTTTCAATAAACTAGAGGATGTAAGTACAGTCTATGCTGGCAGCGATTCACTTTTTGTGTCCGCTGTTGACTGTAAGTCTACTATTAACATTAGAGCTAATGATCCAGATAGGCAGTCTCAAAGTATTGGGATAATGGCTAAAAATAGTGATATTTCATTGGATTTCAACAAATTAAAAAACCTAACAATTAATGTAAGCAACAATGCCAAAGTTGAACAGCCAAACGATTACGATACCTTAAGAGTCAACACTCTACAACTCAATATTCAAGACAAGTCAACATTCTCGGCCAAAAATCTTATTGCAAATAATATTGTTGGTTTTATAGCCGAAAATGCGAATCTTATTGGGGTGGATAGAAGTGCAGTCAAGAAGCAATAACCATAACAATCGATTGCGTTGATTATCAAATGATAATATTTGGGAATTCGATCACGTATTAACAATTTTTTGTTGTTTTTAAAGCTAATTTTCCCAAACTAAACTTATCGTATGAGATGTAAATGGTGCTTTTTGATCGGTTTTTTGATCGTGATTTGTGTCGCCAATGCCCAAAACCAACTGCCATCTGTAACTGTCAAAGACGTACCTATGACTAAGTTACGGATAGATCCAACCTATGCAAGAGGAGGTAGGGCTTCCCAAGTCTTTGATACTGTGATTTATACGCCATTAGAGACAAGGGAAGATGTCGTTGTTGGTTTTACGTATAATTTTCAAATAAGCGAGCACTATTTCGTCTTTTTTGATTACGATTTAAAAGGGATTGTCGTCTTTGACAAAAATGGTAAGTATAAAACCTCTATTACAAAGCTGCCATTAGCGAATTGGGATAAGCAAAGAGATGGTGGAAAGCTAAATGCTTTTTATCTAGACAAAGTTTCTGAGCGAATTTTTGTTTTGTACAATGATAAGTTGACAGATAATTACCAGTGGCTTGCTATATTTTCGCCAGATGGACGACTCTTGAAAAATAGGAAAATATCCAATACGACCAGGGATATGAGCGTTCGATTTTTACAGATCGACAGTACTGGTGAGCATTCTTTAGCTATTTGCCACTACAATGATCCAAAAGAAAATCATAACCCTATATTGGCTACCAATAGGTTCTACATTGTCAAAGATTTGGATTCTATCCAAGCGGCAATGGTGCCTTTTGATCCTAAAGACCCTTTTTTGAAAGGGGATTGGTTGAAAAATTACTATGCGAGTCAGTCGGTTAATGGCAAGATAATTTGGTTTAGACATTTTGATTACACGGTTTATCAATCTGACGAAAAAGGTAAATTGTCAAAGTATCAAATCCTCTTGCCGCTTAATCTATCTATTGATTCCGCTTTTTATCGAGATACGATGCTGTTAAAGTCTTTTAATAAAGCAAATGCCTATTTCGAAGGTAGTCATGCTAAAGAGGTGCAAGTTTTTGACAATATTGCCGAGAGTAAAAACTGGCTTGTTTTTCAATTAAAAACTAACGCATCCCCCAGACCAATAGTCATGTACAATGTTGTCAATCAACACTTGTTTGATTTAAATAAGGTTTCTTCGGATAGCTCCTCCTATTTCCTTCCGTTAAGAAGTCAGCGTACTGACGCATTGGATGATGGTTCCATTTACAATCTGATTCCTGCTTATGAACTATTCAAAGTAAAAGATTCCCGAGATGATGCTCCTTGGGATCGAAATCCTGTATTAAAGGAGTATTTTTTGAAGGGGGATAGAAAATCCAATCCTGTCATTGTACAGTTAAAACTTAAGTCAGACCTGTAAAACTATCTTATGGGCTTTTTTCTACGTTTAATTTGCATAGCACTTGTATGTGTGTGCATCACTGATATTTATGCTCAAAAGAAAGACTCTACTTTGGTAGGAACTTTGGAAGGCTCCATAAGAGATTCTGTTTATAATTTCGACTTGCAGTCAGCAACTCTGGCAATATATAGAGTATCTGACTCTAGTTTGATCATCTTCAGTTTGGCAGATAATTATGGTGCGTTCAATATGCAGAAATTGCCATTGGATACCTTGTTGAGATTGACTGCTTCTTATGTGGGTTATAAAAATAAAGACATTTTCATTAGAATATCCAAGGATACAAAAAAGTATGTGGTCCCTACTATCAATATGGAGCGAAGCAATAATGACTCGATGGACGAAGTCGTTGTAAAGTCAACTGCGCCCATACAGATGAATGGAGATACATTGGAGTTCAATGCCGATGCATTTCACCTGGACAAAAATGCGGTAGTGGAAGATTTATTAAAGAAAATTCCTAATGTAACCGTGTGGGGCGATGGCTCCATAACCGTTAATGGTAAAGAAATCAAAAGCCTCAAGGTCGACGGAAAACCATTTATGGGCGGAAACAACAAGCTGGCATTGCAAAATATTGCCAAAGGTGCGGTTGATAAAATTCAGGTCTATCAAGTAGCCAAAAATGAATCCAACCAAATGGACTCTACCGCAGAGATCAATATCAAACTAAAGGCCAATATGAAAACGAGTAGTTTCGGAAAAATAGGTTTTGGTATTGGAACAGATAGTCGTTATACCGCAGATGGCAATTTCATAATCACTAGTGGGAAGACCCAAATAGGGTTCTCTGCAAGTACCAATAATGTCAATGAAACGTCCGAAGATACCGAAGCACAACTTCGAAATGGGACATTTAAAGGCGTAAATGCCTCACCCGAATATCAGCCTGATTTTAGTAGGGCAGGAACGAACAAATTTGCGGCTGGCGGTATCATGTTGCAACACGATTTCGTCGACAATCCAACATGGAATAATTCCGGTAGCTTGAATGCGGATTATTTTCTAAAAAGTAACAACCAGACAGTTGACAATCGTACTAATACATTGTCTTTGTTAGGGGACAACAGATCTCAAACTACGCTTGCTAATTTTTCCACCTATTCCACGGACTTAAGTAATAAATTGTCTGCCAAATAC
>QFOI01000229.1 GCA_003241175.1 Pseudopedobacter saltans | reverse complement strand
GTACTTTATCAAAGTGCCGGAGTTGGCACAATTCTACTCGGAAATCACCGATTACCGAACCGCAAAAGATATAGGCATTGACCGCCCCAATAAGAACGAGGTATTGTACAACATACCGCCCACGCCCGACCAGGAAGAATTTATCAAAAAGCTAATGGAGTTTGCCAAGACAGGAAATGCAGAACTGTTGGGCAGACCAAAGCTAAGTGCCAGCGAAGAAAAAGCAAAGATGCTCATCGCTACGGACTACGCCCGTAAGATGTCGCTGGATATGCGTATGGTAAGCGGCAGGTACGAAGACCATCCCGACAATAAGGCTTCGCATACTGCGGCAAACATTGCCAAATATTACAAACAATACAACGCACAGAAAGGAACGCAATTCGTTTTCTCCGATTTGGGAACCTACAAGCCGGGCGAATGGAATGTGTACTCCGAAATCAAACGTAAGCTCGTGGAAGACCACAGCATACCTACAAACGAAATCCGTTTTATACAGGAGGGCAAAAATGATAAGCAACGTAAGGAACTTATCAAAGGAATGAACGAGGGTAAAATCCGGGTGCTATTCGGTTCTACAAGTATGTTGGGTACGGGCGTAAATGCACAGAAAAGAGCCGTTGCCATTCATCATTTAGATACACCTTGGCGACCAAGCGACCTTGCCCAACGGGACGGTAGGGCAATCAGAAAAGGCAATGAGATTGCCAAGTTCTTTGCCGATAACAAAGTAGATGTAATCATTTATGCCGTTGAAAAATCATTGGATAGTTATAAGTTCAACCTGTTGTACAATAAGCAACTTTTTATAGACCAGTTAAAAACCAATAACCTCGGCAAAAGAACTATCGACGAGGGCAGTATGGATGAAAAGTCAGGAATGAACTTTTCGGAATACGTGGCTATCCTGTCGGGAAATACCGACCTGCTGGATAAAGCCAAGTTAGAAAAACAGATTGCAGGATTGGAAAGCGAAAAACAGGCGTTCAACCGCTCTAAGTTCAGTGCCAAATACAAGCTGCAAGACTGTACGGAATTGCTTGATAGTACGCAATCCAGATTAAACAGAATGAGCCTCGATTGGGAAAACTTGCAACAACGACTACAAAAACGTTCTGATGGCACAATTGCAAATCCTGTACAGTTAGACGGTTTGCCGCCTAATGCAGATATAAAGCAAATCGGCGCAAAGCTCAACCAGCTTGCGGATAAAGCCCGCACCGGAGGTCAATATGAAGAAATAGGAAGCCTGTACGGATTTACGCTGTTGGTCAAAACCGAAATGTCCGAAAAAGAGGGCGTAGATATAAGGGTAAACCGTTTTTTGGTACAGGGCGAGGGCAATATCAAATACACCTACAATAACGGTCTAATCGCTAAAGATGAAAAGCTGGCGGCTATGAACTTCCTGAACGCACTGGAGAAATTGCCTGGCTTTATCGAGCAGGAGCAAAAGAAAATTACTGAAATACAAAAAGACCTGCCCATTCTTCAGGAAGTGGTAAACGGTACGTGGTCTAAAGAAAGCAGATTGAGCGAATTGAAAACTGAACTGGCTGCTGTTGAACGGAAGATACAGCTATCTATTACAGAGGAAACTAAAGAAGAACTACCGGAGCAGGTCGAAAAGCAGAAAGAGGCTCCAAACATTTCTGAAAATATAGTTCGGACAAAAGGTGTTCATTTACCAAGAGGGGTACTGTAATCGTGTCGGCTAAAATTCTTCCTGTTCGTCCATTTTCTTAAGCAGAGCATCACGCAGACTGTCAAGGAATTTCGTTCTGTTCATTTTCCGGCTTTTCAGTTCTAAATAGGTATGATAGAAATCGCCTAAACTAATATTAAAAGCAAGTTCAAATGTTTTAGCGATAACCTTGATGTCTGCATTTCCATTGTCAAACGCACCTTGTGCATACAGTGCGTAAATTAATTCTGTTAATGCTGTTTTGCTTCCTGTCCACTTTAGAGGATAATTATTATTAGATGCCTTATTCTTATTATTATTTATTTGGTCTTCAAGATAAACCTGTATTAAATCGTTCGCCAGTATCTTAGCGGCTTTGTAATCGGCAACGGTGGAAAATGAATGGTCTGTTTCAAAATAAATGGTGTCTAAATTTAGCTTAATGTCATATTTTCCCCGAACAAAAAGCTGGTCGTCAATAAAGGTATTATTGGTGCGGTAATATTTATAAAATTCAAGATTATTATCAAAAAACCTTTTGAGCTTTTTCAACTCGGTGTTAATAAACTTCTTGGCAGACTTTGTTTCATTGGGCTTTTTGCTTTCTATTTTATAGATAGCATTGTAATAGATTAGCTTTGAAACAATAACGGGTTTCTGATGTTTGAAAAAACGAATTTCTTCCTCTGTATTTTTAAACCCTCTTTTTTGGATATGCGCTTTTAATTCAGATAAGCATTTAACAATTATATGTATGACAGCTTCTATCCTTTGGATGGGGCAATCGGCTTCAATTTCCAATTCGTCGATTTCCATTTCCAATTTATATAATGTTTCTTTATAAAATTTATCCATTCAGTTGTTTTTAAAGCCCTATGTTTGGGTTACTAATAAAAAGAAAATCCCCTCTAAAAAAATGGCATATCTCAATTTGTCTTTTTATGCTCGTTATATTTTGTATTGCAAGTAAAAGCCAATCACATTATGGTACTGCCCGTTGGCTCTTGTATCGCCTTCGCAGGGAGGGCGCAGGCTAATCAGGGAATACTGGTATTTTGCTCCGATGCTAAGGGAACGGAAACACCGGAATTGCATTTTTACCAATCCGCTTACATCATATTCCTTCATGGGATTTGCAAGGCATACCGGGGGTGTTGTGTTCACCGTTCCCGTAGCCGCATCGGTCAACTGGTAGGCAATCCGGTAGTTGAGCAACACCGCAGGGCTGATACCGACACCTACTGTAAGTGCTTTGTTGTCATTTACATTCAAGCACACAGGCATTTCGATATAGTCAGTATTGATTTTAAACCTTTCCACCGCTCCGTTTTTCATTTCGCCTTTCTGAACGGAACCTCTCTGCGAATACAGCAGTTCAATACTGGTTGATATGTTCCTGTGCCATTGTACGGCTGTGCCTATACCGCCTGTAAATCCCCACGAGTGATAGCCCGCCGGGCCATCACCGTCAATTTGGGAACCGTTCAGCCCGGCGGACAGCAACCCTTTGAACGTTCTCGGATTATTTTCGTAATACATTTGCGCCTTACAGGGAAGGCAGGAGCGAAAGCATAATAGAAAAAAGCATAATCGGCTGTTCATAAGGCAAGCATTTCGTGAGCAGTTTATTTGAATACATATCCTATCGACACCATAAACCCTTTGTTGTATATTTTAATGTTATCGGTCTTGGTATCTTCGTTCGTATAGCTGTTGGCATACTGGAAAATATCGTTAAAGCCATGCGTATATCTTGCGCCTATGGATATGCCGAAGTCAAAGCGATATTCCAATCCAACATTCGCCCCGAAATCGAATTTTTGCAGGTAGCGGCTTTCTGTTTCATCGTTTCCGGGGTCGCCATAAATACTTTTGTCCTTAAACATCCTGCCGTTTTCATCCATGCGTTGCACATTGGCATTGAGCAATGCGCTTACGTAAGGTCCCGCATATAGCTGGAAACCGCCTGCATGAAAGGTCAGACTGGCAGGCATCAGGTCAACATAGGACATGGTGAGCTTTGACCTGTAATCCCCAAAGTTCGTATCGGTGAGCGATACGCCGATACGCCTTTGGCTGAACAATAGCTCGTGCTTCAACCCGAAATGTTTTGACATCCGAGTGTCCACGAATACCCCGGCGTGAAACCCGGATTGGTATTCGGTCTGCTTGCTGGCGAATACGTAATCTATTTCCTTTCCGTAAAGGTTGCTGTAATTCCAGCCTGCCTTTAATCCCCATGTGACCTTGCCGTTGAGCAACTGTTTGTCTGAAAGGGTATCGGTCAGGCTTAGGGCAGGTTCAGGCTGCGATTGCGCATAAGTAATACTGCAAAGTGCCACAGCCATCAGTACCATTATTATTTTTTTCATTGCTCTGTCTTTTAGAAGTTAATATCCCAAATACCGACTGCCTTTTCCAGTTCTACAAGTGCGGCAGCATGGTTGTAAAGGGTCTGATAATAGTTTTGTTGCACTTCATTGTAGGTGCGTTGGGCATCCAATACTTCCAGCAGGGAAGTTTCGCCCCGTTGGTAGCTGTATATCTTCCCATCCAAAATTGCCTTTGCTTCGGCAAGCAAACCCGTATTGAATTGCGATACCTGTTTCTGTGCGGCTTCGTAATTATAGAACGCCTGCGTTACCTCGGTCTGGATGGTAAGCTCCGTTTGCCTGTATAGCTGCTCGGCTTGCATCATGCCGTATTGTGCTGCCCGGAGTTCGCCGGGGCGGTTGTTGGAAAATTTGAGCGGAATGCTAATCCCGGCATTTACCGTTGTGAAGGACGGTGTAGGGGCTATGACGTTCCGCACATAAGAATTATAGTCCACACCCATTGACAAACCGAGGTCAATGGCTCTGTTGGCTTTAGCCAGTTTAATCAGGCTTTGGGAAACATTCTTATGCTGCAAGGCGGCTTTCAGGTCTGACCTGTTGTTTTGAGCGGTCAGTATCAAATCCTGTAATATAAAGTTCCGGTCAAAGCCCGTAAAGTCCTCTTTAGGGTACAATAAGGTGTCCGCCTCCCTGTGTCCCAACAAAAGCGATAAGTTAGCCAATGCTGTTTTCCATTCTGCCTGCGCAGCATAGACCTCGTTCAGCATCGTGCCAGCTTCCAGTTTTGACTGTCGTGCATCCACCTGCGTGATGCTGCCAAGCCTGAAACGGATGCTGTCTGCTTCTGCCAGCTTTTTCATCTGCTGGTAGGAATTGAACTGTACATCCAGTAAATGGCGGTTCTGAATGGTGAGCAGGTAAGCCAATGTAGCATCTGCCCGCAGGTTGCGGAAATAATCTTCCAGCAGCAGCTTGGTAAGCTGCGCTTCATTTTGGGCAACGTCTATGCGGGCTTTCCGTTTTCCTCCGAGTTCCAATGTCCAAGAAAGTTCTGAATTGAAACCATATCCCATATTCATTCTACGTTGCCCGTTGTCTGCAAAGCCAAAGCCGAGTTCGGGGTCAGGAAAAATCTTGGCACTAAGTATGTTTGCTTCCGCAATATTGATGTTGAATTTCTCTGCCGAATATTCCAAATTATTTTTACCTACCAGCCCAATATAGGTGGCATAGTCTATCTTCCTTTTTGTGAACAGCGTGTCTATTTCCTGTGCACTTGCCGTATAGGACAAATGCAGGATAGCCATGCTGATAACCATTTTTATGTATTTTTTCATTTGCTCTGTATTTATGATTGTTGTGGCGCATTGACGTTTTTGCCCCATTTCTTTTCAATGAGGTAATACAATGCGGGTAAGGCAAAAAGGGTGATGGCAGTAGAGAAAAGCAATCCGTAAACGATTACCGTTGCCAGTGGACGCTGTACATCGGAACCGATGCCCGTTGCCAATGATGCAGGGAATAAACCAAGCACCGCTACGGTTGCGGTCATCAGCACCGGACGGAAACGGTGTCCGGCTCCTTCTATCACTGCCCGTAATAAATCATAGCCTTTTTTCCTCAACTCATTGATATGCGAAATCATAATCACTCCGTTCTGTATCGCCACACCGAACAGGGCAATGAACCCAACGGCAGAAGATACATTGAGCGACATGCCTCTTACGTTCAGTGCCAGCATACCCCCGAATAGTGCCAACGGTACAATGCTCATTAAAAGCCCTGCCTGCCGGAATGAGCCGAATGCGCCATAAAGAAGTATGAACATGATGCCCAGTGCCAACGGTACGATAACCGATAGTCTTTCATAAGCCCGGTTTTGGTTCTCGAACTGACCGCCCCATTTGAT
>QFOI01000228.1 GCA_003241175.1 Pseudopedobacter saltans | reverse complement strand
TATTTGGATCACTAATAAATAAAAAAACGTGCTAAACCATTGATTTAGCACGTTTTATATCTTTTTGAACTCCTTAAGAGCGGACCGGACGGGAACGCAGTTGGCTTATCAGAATTTACAACAATTTACGATACTTCACTTTAAAGTATTGATTTTTAAATACTTATAACTTTTACACAGAATAGCATTTACGACCTTTACATGTGTTGGCAATATTTTGATAGACCAAAAAATAGACCAAACCATGTCGTTACCCATCAAGCTCATTTGCAAGAAAAACAAAGTCCGTAAAGACGGCTCCGCTCCTATTTTCATTCAGTACTGCCATAGCTCTGAAAAGAGGACGCTATTGAAAACAGACGTGTCTATACCTCCTGGTTACTGGAACAGGAAGAGCGCTAGGATTTCAAAAGATCTGCCTATTGTTTGGGGTGTAGTGGAGCAATTAGATAAAGTATTGAGAGAGCAGTTGCGGAAAGCAGAAGATCTGGTTCTGAAAGCACAAAGTAATAGACTGGATTCGATTGATTTCTTGAAAGCACATTTTCATGCTGGTGAAGTAGTTGAAACTATAGAACCAAAGCCGGTCAAGGAAAAAGACATCTTTGCCCATATTGAGGACTACATGGAAAGTAAAAGCAAAGTTGTCAAGTCTGTTACCATCACAGTTATACGTTCCATGTCCCATCATTTAAGATGTTATCAGGAGTATTTGGGCAAACCTATCACTTTTGATTCCATTGACATCCAGTTTTACGAGGACTTTGTGTATTTCCTTACATACAAGATTGAGATGCAGAGAAGAAAAACGCCTATTAACGGGCTAAGGATAAACACGATTGGCAAAACTATCAAATACCTCAAGAATTTCCTTTTGGACAGGATGCGTAAAAAGATAATTCCGTTCTTTGATGTGAGTTTCCTGAAAGTCATACAGGAAGAAGTAGATGCCATTTATCTGGACTGGAAGGAGATATCCAAGATTTATCATCTTGACTTATCGCAGCACACTCATTTGGAAAAATACCGTGACCTGTTTGTAATAGGATGTTTGACGGGATTTCGTTTCAGTGATTACTCAGAACTGCGTCCGGAAGAAATCAGAGACGGAATGCTTCATGTCATCCAAGAAAAGACAAAAGCTATGGTTGTTGTTCCAATACGCCCTGAAATACAAAAAATACTCATTGACAAATATAACATGCAGATGCCACAGACCAGCAATCCGGAATTTAACCGTTATATCAAGGAAGTAGCAAAGTTGGCAGGGATTGACACTCCAATTAAAATTGTACACAAAAAAGGAAATCAAACCATCGCTGAAATACGCCCAAAATATGCGTGGGTATGTTCGCATACCTGTCGCCGCTCATTTTGTACAAATGAATATCTGGAAAGCACACCCATTGATCTCATTATGGCCGTAAGCGGACATAAAACTGAAAAGTCTTTTCGGCGTTACGTAAAAGCTACGCAGGTACAGAAGGCTATGAAAATAAAAGATTTGTGGTTGAATAGAGTTCCTCTATAATTGTTTTTTAGTAAAGAAGAATCTCTAATCGTAAAATAGGCATTTCCTATTATGAGTAAGGTTTACATTTAAGGAATGATTTCACGCCAACAGAGATAATTATACATCGAAACTAAATAAAATTGTATAATTTGGACTCATATAAATTTCGACCATTACAGCTTAAAAATAGGGACATGATATCAAATATTTTTCATTTTATATTCGGGCTAGAAAAGAACTTTGGCAATAAACCATTCTCAATCTTTCACTATCTAGCAATAAAGTCTGCCTATGATGTCAATAAACCAGATAATATTTTCTTGCATTACAAATATGAGCCAACTGGAGAATGGTGGGACAAGACTAAGCGTTTTGTAACATTCATTCCCGTAGATGTTCCATTAGAAATCTTTGGAAACAAACTATATCACTATGCCCATAAAGCAGATGTCATACGCCTTCTTATTCTGCGAAAATATGGAGGCATTTATCTAGATCTTGATACTATCTGTATCCGTTCACTGTCTAAATTATTTGATAACCCTTTTGTAATGGGAATGGAAAAAATAAATGGCATGACAAAAGGTTTATGCAATGCAGTTATTTTATCAACTCCCAATAGCTTATTTATCCAACATTGGCTTAATTCATATAGATTTTTTAGGTCAAAAGGATTTGACAATTATTGGGGAGAACATTCTGTAAGAGTTCCTTTATTTATCGCAGACCAGTATCCGGAGACCATCCACATTGAAGAGAACGAATCTTTCTTCTGCCCTTCTTATTCCATAGAAGATCTGGATAATTTATTTAATAAAAATAAAATCTATTCTAATGCCTATATATTTCATTTATGGGAATCCATTTCATACGAAAAATACTTGATTGACTTAGATGTGAAAAGTATAGAAAAAATCGATACTACCTATAACATAGTTGCTCGACGTTATTTATAAATTAAAATCTAGATCAATGAGTATTTTCCAAGAAGACGGTATAAGAATGATAAATTTTCATTTGCCACCCCCAATTATTGCTGCCATAAAATCCGAATGGCAAACATATGTTAAGACAATCAAAACCTATCCTGATAATTTTAAAGGGAGAGGGATCGTAATGTGCGCTGGTGGGATAAAGTATTTCACATGCGCATGGATTGCGTTAAAAGCCTTGCGAAAAACAGGATGCTACTTGCCAATAGAAATTTGGTACAGAGGAAATGAACTAAATAACAACTGCATAACCATGTTAGAACAGGAGGGTAGCATAGTTTGTAAAAACATTGAAGACTATACAACTAATAACGTCGTAGGAGTTGCAACCAAACCATTTTCCATTCTATATAGTTCATTTAAAGAGATATTATTTATTGATGCGGACAACATTGCCTTAAAAAACCCCGAATATTTATTTGAGAACAGTGAATACAAAAAAACAGGCGCACTGTTTTGGCCAGATTTTTGGGAAACAGCCCAAAGCAATCCAATCTGGGAAATAACGCAAACTCCGTTTGCACACTCAAAAGAACAGGAAAGTGGACAGATTCTTATCAACAAGGAAAAATGTTGGAAATGTCTGAACCTCTGCATGTATTTCAACTATAAGGCAGATGTCTATTACAAACTATTATTTGGGGATAAAGATACATTTCGATTTTCGTGGCTTGCTTTAAACCAACCGTTTTATATGATTGAAAGAGAGCCGGACACTTGCGGCTATATTGATTCAAATGGAAATTTCATGGGTATCTCCATGATACAATATGACATTGTCAACGAACCATTATTCATTCATAGAAACTTGATCAAATGGGATGAAACAGAAGAACGCAAATTAGTTTGGAAAAAAATTAAGACATTCAAAAAAAACACCTTAGAAAAGAAATATATCAATGGATATTCAAATATCGCTTCGCATTATTATATGGATTTTCAGGGAGAATACAAAATATCTGAGTTTGAGAAAATATTTGGATATATTGAAAAGGAACTCCTAGAACTCCTACGTCATTTACGATCAACCCATATTTATTCAGAATTGTTATTAACCTATTATATAAAGCACGGCCAAAAATTAAATAATTTTTTGTAAACCTCTATATGAAGTATATAAGTCTAAATTATTTGAAATATAGCATTTTGTAAGACTCTTCTATTAATTTATCCACTCTATTTTTTTCCTTTTCATTATAAAAATAATAAATCTCTGCATCTCCAACATTATCCTTATGCATGAAAACTATACGGCAATTAAAGAAGCGTTTTTCATAAGGATTTTCAAAATTATACATATAATAATCACCTGCTATTGTTGCATTGTATAATTTTTCGGCCTTTTCGTAAGAGTAGTAATTTATCTTATGATTAATAGAATCCGCTTTATGTTTGATAGGTAGTTTATATTCGTTGTTTACTTTTCTACCAGGGAAAAGTTTCTGAATAATTTTATCTGAATCTTGTTTAGAGTTTAAATTATAGACACTAAATCCAATACAAATTGAACTATCTTTATCAATAATGTTATATTGAAATGGATAGATGTATTTCTTCGAGGTATAACGAAAAAACTTTTTTGAATATTGTGGAATAAAATCAATAAAAAATTTTGGTTGATTATAAATTAAATTGGCACTTTCACAATAAGGTTTAAAGTCTCTTGCATTTTGTCCTTTAGAAAGAAAAGAGAAACTACAAAAAAAAAGCATAAAAATAAAATACTTCATACAAAATTTGTTAGTATATAAAAGTTATAGTTTTTATTTTATTGCCAATAATACTTACTATAAATCTAAAAAAATTATTAATGATAACAAAAAAGTTCATCATTAGATAACTTATTAATGTGAAATACCACTTGTAACATCATAAGACAAAGATGTGCCAAAATCAGCAGCAGAACCAGTGTGAGTTCCATTGGCATCAATATATGTAAAGCAATCTATTTGTGAAGGATGATATTCAGTTATTACTACAGCATGTGTAGTTCCATCCCACTGCTTTATTTCAGTCATTATATAACCACCTTGAGCAAGAGATGATTGATAGTCTGCGGCACTGACATTGTGACCGGTAAATTGAGTTTGCATAAAAGACAATGCACTGGCAACAGGAACACCCGGTAAATTGGCACGCATATTTCCTTGAGAATCATAGTATACACTGGGGACAATAGTAGAGGCTCCATAAACATTAGCATAAGCGTTTATATAATAACTTTCACTATAGTTGCATCCAGTAAGAGAACTAAGAATCTCAAGCCCGTCAAAATAGCAAAGACCATCTATCCCCGAACCTGCATAAATCTGCATTTGTTCTTTTGTTGAAAGAACTACATGTTCTTGGGCAAGCTTAGCCAAAGACAATTTTTGCAACTTTTTCATAAGAATATAATTTGATTGTTTGACCAAATCTACAAACAATATATCAACTGTCAAATTTCTTTTTCAATAATAGGAATCAGAGTCCTGAACCCATTGAAACCATTTAGCAACCCCATGTCCAAAATAGCCTGCTTATTTCTCAGTATGTCATCAGACAAATTATGCTTTAACCATTTTACAGATAATTTCTTCCATGGTAAAGCGTCGTTTTCAATTATTTTATTTTTTTCAAGATATGTAATATGTTTTAAGCAATCGAAAATTTTACTGTTGCTGTTGAATTCTTCTAGCAATTTGTCGCTATCCAAATTGTTTTTTAGTTCTATTACTAATGGGGTAAATATTTCCTTGCAAAATGGATCTTCAATATTGTGAACTCCGACCAAAGAATGTAACATTGCAACTTTAGAAAGCTGATCTTGAATTTTGTCAACTTTTATATTCTGAGAATACCATTCAAATGTTCTAACTATTTTGTGGTTAAAAATGTCTAGTTTATACAAGGAAGCTAATACAGCAATAACATTTGGCAAAACAAGCGTTTCCTTCGAGAGCAGGATCTGCTCTTTCCTGCCAAAGTGCTCTGCAATATAGGTAACTAGATTCTGCCTTATTTTAAGTATTTGTGTATTGTTTTCATCTTTTATCGCAATTGGGTTCTGTAAACGCTTGGTATAATAATAGCCCACCCCTAAAAAATTATCCTGAAAAGATAAATTAGCATCGTTGCCAGTAAATCTCCTTAGAAAAGACCTTTCATCTAAATCTAACAAAATATCATTTGTATTGTTTTCTACAAATGCTCGCTGTGCCAAATATTCAATACCCCATCCCATACCTAACAGCCCATGTGAAAACCCCATAGAAACGCTCTGTGGGTTAATGGCAGAACCTATGTTTAAGGAAGATATAATAGACTCTATCAAATTATCTGCCTTTTCTATAATAGAAGCATCGTTAACAAATCGCCCCCATTCATAAAGATTGATGCATAAGCCCAGCTGTCCATTTACTAAGCCACCGTTCTCGCAAAAAAAGAAATCTTCACA
>QFOI01000227.1 GCA_003241175.1 Pseudopedobacter saltans | reverse complement strand
GTGAAAATCTTCCATTGCAGCATAAAGATATTCTTCCACAACAGTGCTTAATCGGTGGATCTCGTCGATAAACAATATGTCATTGGCTTCCAATGATGTGAGAAGTCCAGCAAGATCTCCAGGTTTTTCTATTACAGGGCCTGAAGTTTCTTTTATATTGACGCCCATTTCGTTAGCGACAATTCGCGAAAGCGTTGTTTTACCTAAACCTGGAGGGCCATGGAAAAGTGTATGATCCAGCGCTTCCCCTCTGAGTTTGGCTGCTTTGATAAAGATTCTAAGATTTTCAATCAGTTGTGGTTGTCCGGAAAACTGGTCAATCTCCTTAGGTCGAATACTGTTTTCGTATTCTCTCTCAGAATCGGATAAGGATTGGTCCCTGTTATTATGTAAGTTAAGTTCGCTCATTTTCTGTGTAAAGATATGTTATGCATTTAATAACAAGTTGATTGATAGGCGTTACAAAATAAAAAGAATAATTATGCGTTAAAGAAATGTTTATGCAATGATTTGATAGATTGTTGTCAGAAATCAAAATACATTTAGTAGCTGTGTTAAGAACAAATAAATCCTATTTGAAAATAGTCAAGCCTTTAAAGAAACCGATTCCTTGTTATGTGTTGGTAATGTTGATCGCATTATTGTTTTCATCTTGCTATTCCACAAAAAGGTATCAATACTTTCAAGATATTACGGATTCAACTTATGGCTCAATCCCAATTAAAAACTACGATTTCAGTTTGAAATTTATGCCATTGGATGAGATTAATATTAATGTCATAAGTGCTATACCTGCTTTGGCTGCGCCATTTAACATTACCAATACCATAGCTGTTTCTGGTTTTTCTGGTAATTCTGGAAGTGTATCTGGAACGCAGCCACCAACCGCGAGTATTACCAATCCTATATCTACAAGTAGTTTTAGGGTTAACGCAGAAGGGAATATTGATTATCCTTTCATAGGAGTGTTAGCAGTGCAAGGCAAAACGGTAAAGCAGCTGAAAGATACACTAACAGATATATTGAGGAAAAGATTTGTTAAGGATGCCACTGTCGAGGTTCGTCTTAGTAATCCAATGGTAACCGTTATGGGAGAAGTTTCCAAAGCTGGAAGGGTTTCTCTTCCCAATGAGAAAACATCCATAATTGATGCCATTTTGGCTTCAGGAGATTTTACGCGATTTTCTAATAGAAGTGATGTTATCGTTTTCAGAGAAACAGATGGTAAAAAAGTGCCGCATCATGTTGACTTGAGGAAATCAGATGTTTTTGAGTCGGAATACTATTATTTGCGGCAAAATGATATTGTTTTTGTCAAGCCTAATAAGGATAAAGAATTCTTAAATGATCCGTATTCGGGTTCGATAGCTAATTATATTTATATGTTGGCTGGTATAATCGGTGCTTATTACATATTCAAAAGATAGTCTGATTTATATAATTGTTTACAAGTTATAATGGAACAAGAAATAGCAACATCCAAAGATAATTTAGAATTAAAAACCTTATTTTTCAAATACCTTCATTATTGGTATTTGTTTGCAATCTCATTGGTCCTCTCGCTTAGTGTTTGGCACTATTACATGAAATATAGTGTTCCTGTGTATCAGGTAAAGGCGCGTTTTATGGTTAAGTCAGGAGGAGATAATAATAATCTAACAGGAACACAAGACATCTTTTCGGGACTTGGGGCTGGCATTTCCAATTCTGTAGATGTTTCCAATGAATTAGAAATTATCAAGTCAAGGTATCTGGTTGGAAAAGTTGTGAAAGCTTTGAACCTCAATATTTACTACACAGTACTTGGGCGTATTAAGAATACTGAACTATACAAGAATAGTCCAGTTGTCTTAACAGTTGTTTCACCAAAAGATAGCCTTCCCTGGAAAAGTTTAGTATTGAAACTGACAAAAAACTCTGATAACTATCAGATTGAGACAGGAGAAAATACATATCAACGTTTTAGGTTTAACGATACCGTAAATTTTAATGATTTCAATTTTGTTATTAGACCCAATACCAATGGAGATTTTAACGAAATTGTCCATGTGGATATAGCTCCTTTTGATGGCACTGTCGTTAGTTATTTGGGAGGCATACAAGCTGCAAACATTAATGATGGTACAGTTATTCAGTTAAGTACCAATACTACAGTACCTCAGAAAGGTGAAGATATCATCAATACATTATATGATGTTTATTCCAATATCAGTTTGGATGATAAGAATAAAGTCATAGATAGTACGGTCCTGTTCATTGATCGACGAATGGCAATACTGCATAATGAGATATCCCATACCCAGGACAGTGTAACAAGATTTTTGATAAACCATAAGATATTGCCTCCTGATGCAAGTGCTCTGTCGACATCGATCAATAAAGTAGTTACCAATATGGGTGCTCTTACCTCGAGCCGATACCAATTGAACCTTCTGGATGCATTTATAGAAAAACTAAAGGCTGGTGGTTATCCGATCGTTCCATCAGATATGGACTTGTCTTCTCCAGATTTTAAGCTTTATGCTCAGTCTTACAATACTATGTTATTGTCTAGGGCGCACTATTTGGAATACAGCGGACCAGAAAATCCTGTTTTGCTTGATTTGGAGAACCAGATTAGCCGAGCAAAAGTAAATCTTTTGTCCGCAGCTAACTCAGAAAGAAGCAAATATCAAAAGACTATTAGTCAATCTGAAAGGACATATATTCAGTCTAATGACACGTTGGCAAAAGTTCCAATGTATCAAAAGATTTATCAACAACTGTCCAATGGTCTTGATGTAGAACAACAACTTTATGCCATGCTTCTTAACAAGAAAGAATCCATGGACATATATAGAGCAGGGTCGTCTTCAAATTCAAAATTAATAGATCCTGCAAAATGTGATACAGGCCCCATCAGCCCCAAAGGCGCTTTATTAAGAATCATGGCGATTGCAATAGGGTTGGCAATTCCTATTGTTATAATTGCATTGATTGGCCTGTTTGACAATAAGGTTCGTTCCAAAAAAGATATATTGGATACCGTCCAGATTCCAATTGTAGGCGAAATTGGCCATAATAATTCAACTTCGGATTTGGTTGTTAGAGATAAAGCTCGCTCTGTATTAGCTGAACAGTTTAGGATTATGAGAACTAATCTGCAGTTTTTGACAAGTGGGAAAACGAATCCGATCGTATTGTTTACCTCTAGCATGAGTGGAGAAGGTAAATCGTTTAACTCATTGAATACAGCACTGTCTCTGGCTATTTCTGGTAAGAAAGTAATTATTGTTGAAATGGATCTGAGAAAGCCACAGATATCCAAAATGTTAAAGCTTAGTAATGGAAATGGTTATTCCAACTACATGATATCAGACATTTCTATAGATTCCATCATTAAGCCTTCTGGTATTGACGATAATTTGTTCGTAATGAGTTCCGGACCGATTCCCCCTAACCCATCCGAATTGCTCATGCAGGACAAAACTATCCAGTTGTTTAAGCTATTAAAGGAAAAATTTGATTTTGTAATTATTGATACAGCTCCAATAGGATTGGTTACAGATACTTTTATTATTGGTAAAGCAGCAGATGCGACTTTGTACATGGTTCGCCAAAACTATACTTTAAAAGGTCAAATGTCTATATTGAAAAATATAATCCAAGAAGAGCGCATAAACAATATCGGAGTGGTAATTAATGATATAAAATCTGGTAGAGGTGGTTATGGTTACGGTTACGGCTATGGTTACGGCTATGGCTATGGTTACGGCTATGGTTATGGGGCAAAGAACAAAGGGTATTATGCAGATGAGGAACCATCTCCTTTAAAAGATAGGATTGAGAATTTTTTGAGTAAATTAAATCCTTTTAAACGAAAGTAAAACAGTTGGATAGGAATGTTGCAATATTAGGATTGGGTTATGTGGGATTGCCGTTGGCTATTGCATTTGCAAAGCATACCAATGTTTTTGGTATTGACATTAACCAGCATAGAATTGAGCGATTGGTAGAAGATAATGAGATTTTAATTGGTTCAGGTACTTTGCAATTTTCTACTGACTTGAGTAGTATTGCAGAAGTATACATAGTAACTGTTCCAACTCCAGTAGACTCTTTTCATATACCTGATCTGTCTGCTTTACGACAAGCCTCTACCATGATTGGTAAAGTGTTGAAGAGAGGAGATCTGGTCGTTTTTGAGTCAACTGTTTATCCAGGTTGTACGGAAGAAGTGTGTGTGCCTATTATGGAACAATTGTCTGGGTTAAAGTTAAATGATGATTTCGGTGTGGGATATTCTCCTGAAAGGATTAATCCCGGGGATAAAGTCCATACTTTGGAAAAGATTGATAAAATCGTTAGTGCTTCCAATACGTATTACTTAAAGGTTATCAAAGAGATTTACGAGACAATTATTGAAGCGACGGTTCATCCTGTAAGTTCTATCAGAGTGGCGGAAGCTGCCAAGGTCATTGAGAATGCACAACGAGATGTCAATATTTCATTCATGAACGAGCTAGCGTTGATTTTTGACCGTATGAATATTGATACAAACGAAGTAATCGACGCTGCTTCAACCAAATGGAATTTTATGCCGTTTCGTCCTGGTTTGGTTGGTGGACACTGTATAGGTGTTGACCCCTATTATCTGACCTATAAATCGCAACAGCTAGGTTATTCTCCTGAAGTGATTATGTCTGGCCGAAGGGTAAACAATAATATGCCTCTGTTTATTGTTAACAAGGTAGTAAAACTATTAGTTCAACGTAATATTTCGATTAAGGGTGCCGGGATATTGATATTGGGTTTCGCCTTTAAAGAAAATTGTGAGGATTTTAGAAATACTAGAGTAGCAGACATGTATCGAGAATTTAGTGAGTTTGGAGCTAATGTAACGGTATTGGATCCTATAGTACAAAAGAAAGATGTTATGGAGGTCTACGGTATGGATATTAAGGATTCGATCGACGAACTTCACCAATATGATGCCGTCATATTGGCCGTTGCCCATGATGTATTTAAAAATTTGGATATTGATAGATTAAAGAAGGATTACTTTAGTATCATTTTCGATACAAAGAATTTTTTTCCGAAAGAAAAAGTTTCGGGTAGATTATAAAGTTGAAAATTACTAAATGGAAGAAAATTTACACAGTGATGAACAATGGACGGAGGTTATAGAACCAAAAGCTAGTTTGTTTCAATTGAATATCAAGGAGTTGCTTAGGTATCGCGATTTGTTGATGCTATTGGTAAGGCGCGATCTCGTGGCCATTTATAAGCAAACAATACTCGGTCCGCTTTGGTTTTTGATTCAGCCTATACTGACGAGTATTATGTACATTGTAGTATTTAACAATGTAGCTAAAATAGGCACTGGCGGTGTCCCTCCACTTTTGTTTTATATGGCAGGAACTACACTATGGCAGTATTTTTCAGATTGCATGATGAAAGTATCCACTGTTTTTACGGATAATGCGCCCATTTTTGGAAAAGTTTATTTCCCCCGTTTAGTAATGCCATTTTCCATCATTTTTTCCAATTTGATTAAGTTTTCTATCCAGTTTAGTTTGTTCTTGTTGGTTTGGGTATTCTACTTAATCAAGGGAGATGGTATTTATCCTAATTTGTATATATTGTTGGTACCTGTATTAATCCTATTGATGGCTATGATATCAATAGGTATTGGTATGATTATCAGTTCCATGACCACCAAATATAGAGATCTCCAGTTTTTGCTGACATTTTGCGTACAGTTATTGATGTATGCAACGCCTGTCATCTACCCAATGAGTCTGGTTAGTGGAAAGAAGATTGGCTGGCTGATCAAGATGAATCCGTTGTCTTCTATCATAGAGACGTTTAGATATGGATTTACAGGAAACGGATCATTTGAACTGGGATATTTTATTTATAGTGTGGTCTTCGCTTTTATAGTAATGATAGTGGGAATGGCTATTTTCA
>QFOI01000226.1 GCA_003241175.1 Pseudopedobacter saltans | reverse complement strand
AGCAGCAGCGCGTTCCTGCATTTGACTTTCATGGCTATGAACAAACCATGTAAACGAAAGCTGGTAAACGCAAATCAATATAAGCGCGACCGTAAAAAAGCGTACTAATCCTTTTAATTGCATAATTAGTATTGTTAAAAAAATATTTTATAGAGGGCGCAAAGATAATATTTGCGAACGAAAACGCTATAATAAAAAAAATAGCCGAAAATCATCGGCTATTTGGGTATATTTTCTGAAAAAACTTGAGTTATAATGCACTTACATTTGTCAAATAGACATCAACAAACAATGGTTTAGTTGAGTAATAAGCATTTGCATAGTATACATAGGTATAGGCAGATGGCGTCACAAATCTAAGATGTCCACCTTTTCCAATCTTGCGAGGTACGCTGGTGTTAAAAAATACATAGCTCCATATATCCGTTAACATAATTGAAGGGATCGTTGATACCGATTGTGATACAAAGTTAACAGTTACAGTACCATTAGTCAAGTTGTAAGAACTGTCCACACCCGTACCATTCAATAGCGTTACTTTGTATTTAAAAGTTCCTACAGGAAGTTCGTTGGTTATTTTTCCAGCTACACTTGTGTCCCCAAGCTCTACAGTTTCATATTTAAATCCAGTTAAGCTAGCATACTGCATATTGTCAAATCCCATAGAATCGGTAAAATGGTCTATTGCAGATATTTCTAATGACGGATCGGTATACGTTGGGGTCGTAGTTGTCGGAGTTGTGTCATTTTTCAGACAAGAGGTTGCCAAAATACTTGTGGCTAAAATGGCAATGGCGAAGATTTTTTTAGTAAACATGTAAAACGGTTTTAGATAAGATAAAAATGAGTCAGTAAATCTGTCTTTACATACTATACGAATGGAAAAACATTATTGTTGGGACATTTCTTTCTTTTTTTCCTCTCGTTCCTTTTTTTTCAACAATATTTTGTACTGTTCCTCATGTTGGTCCCATTGATGCTTCTTGTGGAAAATAGCGATAAACACAACTATAACCAATAAAGCAATTATCAATACAGAGGGATTGAGTGAGGTGTTAATGTCAGAATCCGCCCTTTTGTCCCAACCCGAAAAAACAGAAACCAGTATTGCAACGGCCAAAACGCAACCTACTGGAAGACCCGTTGCCAACTGCCGGAAAGTCTTTTTTTCTCGATCTCGGTTGTTTTTCCAATATTCTATGAAATCTTCCTCTTCTTTAGACAACATAATACAAAGGTATTGAAAAGCAAATCTTAAGCAATACATTGGGCCTATTTAAAGTTAATCGCTTGTTTTTCAATTAAAAATAGCGTAATCTTGTGCAATAAATTTGGCAGATTTATTAACTCAAAAACTAAACACCTTGTCAAACCATATATCTGTATTGATACATGACTTTCTTATAGAAAAGAAAGAAATATCTTTAGAGAAGATTGGAAGTCTTCATTTGAAACAATCTACAGTGACTACTGAGGGTGGGCAAACTTTCCCCGAAGTGGAGTTTGTCTATGACAAGACAGCCATTACCACTCCCGAACTGGTGGACTTTGCCGCAGAAAAGGAAGGTAAAAATAAAGCCATCATAAAGTCGGACATAGATTATTTCCTAGAGGAAAATCGTCAGTTGATGAATATCGGTACAGGCGTATTGATGATTCCCGATCTTGGTTACATACATTCGTTGAAGACAGGAGGTTATAGCTTTTCCCAGCAACCTATTTCAGGTTTCAGAGATAGTGAAATGAGAAAAAAAGTTCTTTCAGGTGATATTTATGATAGGACCTTGGATGCGAGTGCTACAGAAAATACACCATTACGATTCAAAAATCCTTCTACCTCACGCTCCGGCATGTCCAATCTGATAGGTATAATTGTTATCCTTTTGGTTTTGGGTGGTGTTGGTTTTGGTATCTACTATTTCGTAAACCATGCTAAACTAAAGCCTAATAATGAAGAAGCCTTGGCAAGTTCTGCAGATACGGCAAAGGTAATTTCATCCAATAGCAAAGGCGAAGATTCTACACCCGAAACCCCTGCTGCGGACAACCAGGAAGACAGTCAAGATATATACAAATTTGTATTTGAGGTTACCAAAGATGGCGAAAGAGCGCATTCTCGTATTGCTAAATTGAGAGCTTATGGTGATAAAGTGGCTTACGATAGTGTGCAGACTACGGAGGGATTATACTTCCGTCTCTATTCGCCTATTCCCAAGACGGCAGATACGGCGAGAGCAAAAGACTCTTTATTTAGGTATTTCCAAAAGCCCATACAGATAGCCAAACATAATTAATTAATAGACAATATGTAATCAAAGCCTCGACCTGTTCGAGGCTCTGGTTTTTTGGTAGGGATTGTGTTTGTCAAATTGTCATATTGGTAAAACATTATGTCTGCCAAATGGCAACATATATTAAGGAAAAGGAAAATCTGTCGTGTTGTTGCCTATTGGCAAACTAATTGTTGATAGCATGCCAATACTTTAATTATTAAATAAATTAAAAAAGCATACAATCATGGCTAAAAAATTGAATGTAACTCCATTACACGACAGAGTGATCATCAAGCCAGCAGCAGCTGAAGAGAAGACAGCAGGTGGTATTATCATTCCTGATACAGCTAAAGAAAAACCTCAAAGAGGCGAAGTTGTAGCAGTAGGTGCAGGTAAAAAAGACGAACCATTGACCGTTAAAGTTGGTGATGTTGTTCTTTATGGTAAATACGCAGGTACTGAACTTCCAGTGGAAGGTATCGACTACTTAATTATGCGTGAAAGCGACATCGTTGCTATTTTGGGCAAATAAAATATTGATAAGGGGCTAAAGGCGTAAGGCTGAAAGCTTATTGTCAAATCATCAAATTAAATAATTACCAAATTAAAAAATATCATGGCTAAACAAATCTTCTTCGATATCGAAGCTAGAAATAAAATGAAAAAAGGCGTTGACACTTTGGCTGACGCTGTTAAAGTTACATTAGGACCCAAAGGTCGTAACGTAGTTATTGAAAAAAAATTCGGTGCACCTCAAGTAACTAAAGATGGTGTTACTGTAGCAAAAGAAATTGACCTTGAAGATCCTATTGAAAACATGGGTGCTCAAATGGTGAAAGAAGTTGCTTCTAAAACCAATGATATCGCTGGTGACGGTACTACTACTGCAACTGTATTAGCGCAAGCTATCATCGGTGAAGGTATCAAAAACGTAGCTGCTGGTGCTAATCCAATGGATTTGAAACGTGGCATCGACAAAGCTACTGCTGCTATCGTTGCTTCTTTGCAAAAACAAGCGCAAAAAGTAGATACTTCTTCTGAAAAAATCAAACAAGTTGCTTCAATCTCTGCTAACAACGACGAAGAAATCGGTACGTTGATCGCTGAAGCTTTTGCTAAAGTGGGCAAAGAAGGTGTTATCACTGTTGAAGAAGCAAAAGGTACTGAAACAACTGTTGACGTTGTTGAAGGTATGCAATTTGACCGTGGATATATTTCTCCATATTTTGTTACCAACAGCGAAAAAATGACTGTTGAGTTAGACAATCCTTATATCTTGATTTTCGACAAGAAAATCTCTAATTTGAAAGAAATTCTTCCTTTATTGGAAAAAATCGTTCAGTCTGGCGCTTCTTTATTGATTGTTGCTGAAGATTTGGAAGGTGAAGCTTTGGCTACATTGGTTGTAAACAAATTGCGTGGTCAGTTGAAAATCGCTGCTGTTAAAGCTCCAGGTTTCGGTGACCGTCGTAAAGAAATGTTGCAAGATATCGCGGTATTGACTGGTGGTCAAGTAATCAGCGAAGAACAAGGTTTCAAATTGGAAAATGCTTCTTTGGAAACTTGTGGTCGTGCTTCTTCTGTTAACATCAACAAAGACAACACTACTATCGTTAACGGTAAAGGTAAAAAAGAAGCGATCAAAGCTCGTGTTGCTCAGATCAAATCTCAATTGGAAATCACTACTTCTGACTACGACAAAGAAAAACTACAAGAACGTTTGGCTAAATTGGCTGGCGGTGTTGCAGTTCTTTATGTAGGTGCAACTACAGAAGTGGAAATGAAAGAAAAGAAAGACCGTGTTGACGATGCTTTGCACGCAACGCGCGCTGCTGTTGAAGAAGGTATCGTACCTGGTGGTGGTGTTGCTTATATCCGTGCATCTTTGACTTTGGATAAATTAGAAGGTGACAACGCTGACGAAACTACAGGTATCGCTATCGTTAAGAAAGCAATCGAAGCACCAATTCGCCAGATTGTTAAGAACAGCGGTATTGAAGGTTCTATCGTAGTACAAAAAATCAAAGACGGCAAAAAAGACTTTGGTTTCAATGCTCGCAAAGAAGTTTTCGAAAACTTGTTAGAAGCGGGTGTTATCGATCCAACTAAAGTTACTCGCACAGCTTTGGAAAATGCAGCTTCAATCGCAGGTATGTTGTTGACAACAGAAGCGGTTATAGCTGACAAACCAGAACCTAAAGGCCCTGCAGCTCCTGCAATGCCTGATATGGGTGGAATGGGATATTAATATCGAAATTTTCGAATATAAAAAACCGCCTCGCAAATTTGCGAGGCGGTTTTTGTTTGGAAGACTAGGTCTTGTGCGGACAAACAAAGCGTCTCTATTAGAAATAAGATGATGCATGTGAGTGATTTTGCCACAGTTTTATAGCTTTTTTCTTCGCATAGTCTTTCGAAGAAGACTCGCGCCAGCATTAGCGAAGCGATGCTGGTGTGCAAGTTATTGTTAATGCACACCGGCAAGCACCGTTCGTATCTCACTAATGCTTGCACGAGATACGAACTTTATTTTAAAGTTGCTATATAATTGGGTGCACTAGTTGACCAATTACCTAAGTTATGTTGAACGTTGAAATTAGTCGAATCTTTATAGATTGAAACTTGACAATTAACTGTTTTGAATCCGTTTGGATAGGTTACTATTTTACCAGAATTAGTGAAGTTTGTAAACTTGCTTGGATGGGTTTTTCCATTATTGGCTGTGATGTTGATAGCCGCGCAAGCTGATGGTTGGAAGCTATTACAATTAGCATATTTTACATGGCCATTATTGGATTTCCACCAATGCAGATCTTCTCCAAACATTGAACTGTGATGCTGTAGGTTAATGGACGATTTGCTGTCTATCTCTTTTGCCACTCTTTGCTCACCGACAAATATTGTTTTTTTCGTATTCAAATCTGTTACCCACAATCCCCACCATTTACCTAAAGAATCAATTCCACTTGGCCCTTGTTTTAATACAAATGCATATTGGTGTTGGACAATCCAGGGAAATGGATACATAATCTGAAATCCACTGCTTTCTTCGTTTTCGTGATTGAGCCAACCGGAGGTTTTGCCTCCATTAGAACCCCAAATTGAAAAATTAATTACTTTCCCTTTTTGCTTGTTTTTGAAAATTCCATTAGTCTGTAGTCCTGCATAACCGTTTCCTCTTGCAGATGTTGCATTTTCAACACCGAAATTATAGGCGTAATAGTGTAACAAGCCTTCTTTTGTCAAACTTGGATCAGGATCTGACACGGGGACAAAAGTCCACTCCAAACTTTCTATTTTTTCATTTGGGAAAAACCAATCACTGTAAGTGCCGCCTGGACTATAATAAGGGATAGTGTCACTTTTATCTTTTGTTTGGGCAATTAGGCTTTGTCCTAAAATCAAAAATGCAATAGTCAATAAATATTTTAAGCACATAAATTCTGGATTGAGTCATGAAGATACATAGGTTACGGATCTCAATCGTAGACAAACGATTGCAAGAAAAGCATACTGTACATAAAAAGTCTTTATGATGAATTAGTTGCTGTTTATCACAAACGAATATCCCATTTCCAATTTATTCTTATCTTTGGGCAGATAATAAGACGCTATTGACAAGCCATTATCTTCTTTTTTGACATTCAAATAATGAAAATAAGGATGGTAGTTCGCATTGAGTAGTGGATA
>QFOI01000225.1 GCA_003241175.1 Pseudopedobacter saltans | reverse complement strand
ATCTACCAACCTTATGTCGCGGTACAATGCAATGTATCTATCCTCAGAAGAAAAACGAGACTATTCTTTATTTAATCCGTATGCCTATATCGAGATTACGACTTATGGCAAAAAAGGACCAATGATGAAAGACGATGCGAGCCAGGCAGTTTCCCGCCCGATTCCGTTCAGCTATGGCAAGACTTTTTATCAACCCAAATACGTAGACTATAAAAGTACGGATAGCTTACCGGACGTTCGTGCTACCGTTTATTGGAATCCAAGAATAGTTACCGACAGTGCGGGTAAGGCAAAAGTTTGTTTTTATGCTACGCCCAATGCGTCGTCCTATTTGATCAATGTAGAAGGAACGGACGGTAACGGCAATCTGGGATGGAGCTATCAGTATCTGCCAATATCGGACGATAAGAAAGGTGTGCCTCATTAACATTCTGTTTAAAAGACTTTTATGTTTTAAGATGTATTTTACAATGCTTATAATTTTGAAAAGAATGGCTTATGCATTTATCACTAAAATTAGTCTTGCTTTTGCTTTTTATGGCAAATGAATCAATAATTATTCACGCCCAAAATACCATTACCTACCAATATCAAGCGAGGTATCATTCTAACGGCTATAACATGATATTGTTGATGGATGGCACAGGAAACTCTACTTATGAAAAATATCCAACTTATTTATTGGATTCTTCCGTAGCAAAAACAGGAGAGGATAAATGGGCGAAACAGAGAAGTGCCTTTCTTTTGATGGACAATTGAACAGCACACGAATATACAATAAGCAAAAAGTTGGGCGCTTGGCAGACGTTGATTGGATTAATGGGAAGCAATCACTATATGTACAAAGATCCAGATACGTTATTTCATTGGGAGATTGTAGACAATACGGATTCAATTATTTGCGGTTATCATTGTAGTAAAGCTCAATATGTGGTAAGTGGGAATACATGGTCTGCATGGTATTCTCCCGAAATTCCGATTAGTGATGGCCCATATAAATTTACAGGTCTACCAGGTTTGATTACGGTCGTCTATGACGGCTCTGGTAAATTTAGACTTGAACTATACTATTTCCAACAAAGAGAAATCTCGCTTCCGATTGTCAATACAAATGATGCAATAGCTATATCTAAATCTTCTTATATCAAACATAAAAAAGACTTTATGGACAACTTTTTGGACTATATGAAAGGAAAGTTTACTGTCACGAAAGATCCAAAGACCGGAGAAACGATTGAGCAACAGTGGGCTAAACGGCCTATAGGAATGGATGAGCTTTTTTAATGGCTTTTAATTATAAGCATGAGGTATTTGCTACAACCCACTTTATTGCTAATGATTTTGTGCTCACTGACCAGCAATGCAATGTCGCAATCAATCATTAAAGGCTCGGTGGCAGACAGTGCGGGGAAAAAACTACCCGGGGTTATACTGATGGCAAAATCACCGGAGGGCAAAATATTGGGATTTGGTACTTCAAATATGGAAGGCCTTTTTTCCATTTCCCTTTCCACCGCGGTACCTGACAGCTCCCTACTGGAAGCCAGCTTTCTCGGCTTTCAAAAACAGTATTTCAATTTAAAGCCAAACACCAACTATAAGGTCACGATGCTCAAAGATCCAGATTCGTTGAAGGAGGTAATTGTGACTTCCGTACGCAGGCGGGAGAGCGATTCGCTGGATTTCGATCCTGACAAATACGCAGGACTTGGCGACCGCACAGTGGGTGACATCCTTGCCAAGTTACCAGGAATAGAAATTGATCCAAGTGGGCGTATCAAATACCAGGGAAAGGAAATCGTCAACTATTATATCAACGGGCTCAATATGCTGGACGGCCGTTACAAGCTTGCGAATGACAACATCCCCATCGATGCACTCAAAAAAATACAGATCATAGAAAACGACCAGCCGGTTAAAATATTAAAAAAAGTAAGTCCTTCCGACCGTGCGTCCATCAATATACAGCTGAAAGGATTTACGATCGCGACGAATGTAAAGGCGGGAATAGGTGCTGGCAGACATCCACTGCGTGACGTGAGCGTTACTCCCATGTTTTTTTTTAAAAACTTCCAGTCTATATTGACCTACCAGTCCAACAATACGGGTGTCAATCCGAATACGTACATGCAGGATTTTCAGTTCCAGGACAACGTGTACAGCCGCAATTTCACCTGGTTACAAGGCATACAGAATCCTCCCGTAAAAGAAAACAGCTGGCTCAACAACAATACCAACCTGTTTACGGGCAATTTTTTGCAAAAGCTGTCCACCAACGCTGTCGTCAAGGCTAATGGTTATTACCTCAACGATCACCAGACGCAACGTCAGGAAAACAGTTCCACTTATTTTGTCAACAGTGACCACGTGTCGGTTGTGGAACTGATGCACAACAGTTACAACCAGAGCAATGCCGGTGGTGCCCTAAAGCTGGAAGTCAACAGTCCGAAAGTCTATCTGACGGAAAATCTGATGTTTAAGGCACACCAAGCCAACGATCTTGGTTTGGTGGATCGTACCGATCTGAACAGCAATACCAACCAGCGTAATACACGCCAACTGCATTTCCTGCGCAACCAGTTCAACTATTCCCTGCCCGTCGGAAAGCAAGTCATTGGTATTGAGTCCAATATCACCTATAAAAACAGTCCTGAACTTTTGTCCATCCGCTCGGGTGTCTATCCTGAGATTCTGAATGATAGTGTCACTTATCCATTGACAAAGCAACAGTCTAGATTGAAAGTTTTCAACACAAATAACCAGGCCAACTGGAATACTAAAATGGGTTATTACGGTGATCTTAAGGCAAGTCTGGGCATGGAGTATGACCGTCAACAGCTGGTGACAAATCTTTCTGCCGATGGTGACGGCACGCTGTTTGATCTGGATTATTACTTCAACAGTGCGTTGTTTCACAATGACCTGCAATTGACGGACCGGCACGCTTATCTCAGTACGGCATACAATTATCAGAATCCGGAGCTGTTTAATCTATACCTTACGCTACCTATAGAACACCGGGACATCGGCATACACAACTATATGCAAAACAGTGCCGATTCCTCCATAGGCAAATGGTTGGTCTATCCCAATGTCAATATCAACCGTCGCTTTTTCCATTACTATACGTTGACCTGGAATTCCGGTTGGGGATACAATTACGGCAATATCGATAATCTCAATACCGCTTATATCCTGTCCTCGTACAGAAGCATCAACAACCAGACAAGCGGATTGCAGTTCAATGATTTTGTCAATCACCAGGTATCGCTAGATTTTGAAAATCCATTGCCGTTGGTCAGCAGTAGCCTGACATTGGGGAAAAATGTTTCGCACAACAGTAACACTTATGCAAGCTATATGGACACTACCGGAAACAGCA
Organism: Pseudopedobacter saltans; assembly: GCA_003241175.1. Classification (GTDB taxonomy): domain Bacteria; phylum Bacteroidota; class Bacteroidia; order Chitinophagales; family Chitinophagaceae; genus Rhizosphaericola. Next base: position 2,604 of record QFOI01000225.1, on the reverse strand, counting down.
GCGGTGGCAATGTGCGTAGACGCAATACTTTTACGGCATACAACATGGGTTTTCGGTTTTCCAAGATTTTTCCGAAGATCAAGACCAGCCTGCGTATGGAACTGAAATGGAACCAAAACAATAGTGTGCAGATATTGAACAATGTGAATAATAAAGTGGTCAATACGTGCGAAACTGGAACGTTTACGGTCAGCAACAAACGCTGGGCTTTCATGAATGCGGAATACGTGCTTTCCCTTTACAGAGGAACGGGCAAAACAAATGGTGCACGCCTGAGCCGCACCTATCTGGAAACCCATAGCCTCAATGTGGACTTTTTCCCATCGAAACAACAGCAGATAAGCATCGACGGGTCTTACCGCAACTCACACTTGGCCATGACTTCCCGTCAGGTCTACCTCAATCTTGTGTACGAATACCAACTGCGCAAGTCAAAAGTGGATCTTTCGTTGGAGTGGGACAATATTTTCAATCACCAATACTTCACCTCAGCATATATAGATGCCTATTCGGAAGTAATCAATCGTATCGATCTGCGTCCTATGCAGGGCGTTTTTAGAATAGGCTTTCATTTTTAAATGTATAGTTTTTTTGCAATTTTAAACGGAGTGTTAACGGACATGTTGGTGTTTTGGAATGTTTTATTTTAGTGTTATAATTCTTAAACTTATATTCATGAGAAGGGTAATTTTCGCGACATTGACACTTATGGTATTCTTTATGGTCAGCTGTATGAAACAAAATGATAGCTACGATAATTCAAGTTCGGGTACAACTACTGATAATACAAATAAAGCGTATATGCCAGGTCTCGATTTGGCTACTTTTTCTTCCTATATAGGACAATCATATAGCACGGTAAAAACTAGTCTTGATGCAAAATATAAAGATACTGCCTTAATTGTTAATGGCAGTGAGCAGCTAGTTGTTTACATTAAAGATCCAGTAATGGCTGATGTCTTTTATTCTCTCGTCATTTACCAATCTAGTAGTACTATTTCAATAGTGGATGTGCAGAATATTTCAGATTACACTTCTGTCGATTTATGGAATAAGGCATTGTCTTTGGCAGATTCTACTGTTAACATCGCAGGCGACATTACAAGTGCGACTATATACAATGGTTCTTCAAGTGTTTACTCGGCAAGTAATTTGCCTGCATTGAAAAATTATTATACAGTTAATAGTTCCGTTTTGAGTGGTTATACCGGAGATATATATTGGAATAATAATACTAAAAGTCATGCGGTTCTAGTCAGAAATGGTTTATTTTATTGGATCGCACAGAAAGGAAGTATACTGTAGGACGAAACTTAAATGATCTTACCTTGTGACTGTAGTCTTGTAAAACTAAAACTATATTTTTCTTGTGCGTTTCGGAATTTTTATTTTGACTATTTTATCTATTGGATTGTTGGAGACTTTTGCACAGACCAATAAAACCTTGCGTATCAATCCTGACGATGCGACTGGAGGAACACTAAGCCAATATTTTGATTCCGTACAATTTATTCCACTAGAAACGAATAAAACGAGCCTTTTTGGGGATATACATAAGCTGCTTATTACCAATGATGGTGGATTTCTGTTATCTGACGATGATACACAAGCGTATTGTTCTTTTGATTCTGCGGGGCAATTTCTTGCGCGTATAGATCAGTCAACCTATCCGAAAAAGACAAATTGGCTATTAAGCGCAGCTTTGGCCTATGATGGTGACAGAGATGCAATGGTTATTTCTAATCCAAATGATAAAGAATTTTTGTATTTGGATAGGAAGGGTAATATATTGGGACACTCTATATTGAACGGTTTGGTAGCTTCAATGGATCGGATGCCAAACAATATATCATTTATATTTCACTTCCCGCAGGGTAACTCAGATTCCGTTGTGGATAATGTCAAGGTTTATAAAGATTCGATACTTTCGGCGCATTATTTGCTATGTAAAATAAAAGATATTGATATAGGTGGAAGTTCCATTAGCCGTAAAAACGAATTCTATCATTCCGACAACTATACGATTTTTTCGACGGGTAAAAAGGATCTTAGTTTTCACTTATTTTCCAAAAATGGTTTGGAAAAATCCTATCGACTTTTACTACCGGAGGCGTATTCTTACCCTTTAGGTTTTGATTCCCTTTCTAGTTCTCAGAAAGCTGCTGCTGTAAATGGCAAAATGAAGCTGATCGGCAGTGTTCGAAATATTTTCTTAAATGACGATTGGTTGTTTTTCGAATTGATGAGTGGCAGTGGTTATTTTTTTGATGGTCGTCATCTGATGTATAATTTGAAGGATGGTCGTCTTATCTGTATAGATCATATCGCAAGCGATAGTATGTCTAGTTTTATGCCATTCCATTCGGAGTTTGGCACTATAACAGCAGTGAAAGGTGATTATATCTATTGCTATGTGCCTGCCTTTGTTCTATTTGAAGCTAAAAAAGAGGATGCCAACCATTTATGGGAAAAGAATCGAACATTAAAACTTTTTTTTGAAACCTCCGATAGGAAAAGCAATCCTGTGATCATCAAAATGAAACTTAAGCAAAACTTATGAATAAAATAGGTGTTTTCATTTTTGCATTATTTATAGTCGTTCAT
>QFOI01000006.1 GCA_003241175.1 Pseudopedobacter saltans | reverse complement strand
AAAAAAAAAAAAAATAGTTAACGATTACAAAATCAATTTAAACGAAAATATATCGATCGACCTTGATATTGATGTTAAAAATACTACAACCATTAGGGTTGATACGTTTTGGTTTACGACCATGTTACAGAACATCATGGACAATGGGATTAAGTACAATAGTAATACACAAAAAAGACTGGAAGTAAAACTCAAATGCGAAAATGGAATAAGCATATTGACCATCAAGGACAACGGAATAGGAATGACAGCCAACACTATTAAAAATATTTTTAATAAATTTTATCGACACAACAACAAATCTTCTCAAGAAGGCGGATTAGGATTAGGTCTTTTTTACGTAAGGGAATGTATTAAATTGCACAATTGGGNNNNTAGTAACTTTACGCTAAATCAATAAACAATGAGTGTGATTCTTTTTGTTGAGGACGAAATAGACTTGGGAAATGTCATTAAACAATACCTGGAATTAAATAATCTGACTATAGAGTGGAAGACTAATGGAGAAGAGGCGAAAAACTATATAGACAAACATGTTAGTGACATAGATTTGGCCATTATTGACATTTCACTTCCCGAGTTAAACGGTTTTGAGCTTGCCAAACATATCAATACGATCACCACTGAAATGCCATATATTTTTCTCACGGCACGCAAAGAAAAAGTTGACAAGATTACTGGTCTTAAATTGGGTGCAGTTGATTATATTACGAAACCTTTTGATATTGACGAGCTAATTGTGAGAATCGAAAATATCCTAAGGAGAAACCACAAGTCTCAACCAGAATCGAAAACTGTCTCTACTCCATCCAACTTTACACTTAACAATGTTTCTTTTGTCAAAGAACAATTACTATTGAAGATTAACGGAAAAGAAATAACGCTGACCTTACGCGAAGCGGAATTACTAGAATTTTTATTTAAACATAAGAACAAGATACTTAAACGAGAGGTAATCCTTACGGAGTTATGGGGCAAGAATGACTATTTTTTAGGAAGAAGTTTGGACGTATTCATTTCTCGACTTAGAAAATATTTTACCGCTTGCGAAAGCGTACAGATATCCAATGTGTATGGTATTGGTTACATATTCAAAACGAGTGAAGAGTCTGAATAGTCGCTATAAATTCTTATAAATAAAAAGTGCCTTATGAGTAGCAAGGCACTTTTTATTTATAGTATACAACTAAGAAAATTCATTATTATCATCAGCACTCGGCCCGTAACTTCCAGGTATTGGAATATCTAGCAATCTCAAGAAAACACCCAGTTGCGCTCGATGATGAATCATCTGATCAATAGAGTGTCGAACCATTCCATATTTAGTCAGGCTTAAAAGAATCTTATCTCCGTATCTCAATTCCCATTTATGGTCTAGGTGCTCTTCCGTAGATGACTCTAGTGTCTGTATAGAAGAAAGCTCCCCTTTATTAAGGATTGTTAAGAGATCGTTGTTATCCTTAAATAGACTTGGCTCGTATGGCTTCACAGCAAAATCAAGAAAATCCGTATTAAGACTTATAGCAGGCCAACTCGCAATCTCTGCAATGTGAACAGCCAATTGTCCTAAAGACATGCTCTTGGGATGCGGTTTCCAACTATATTTATCTGTAGGTATAATATGGATAAACTTTCTCGTTGTTGCGATTTCGTTGGTCAGTTCATCAACCAATATGGGGATTAGATTTTTCATACATTTATTTTGATAAAAATAATCGTATTGCCATCAAATCCAAAATTATTTTTTATGGTCACTGGTTACAACAGCCACTTTGGAATCCGCACAACCGTAGTAGAGAAACCATTTTTTATCTTTCAATACCAAACCTTCTATAAAAACCGTACCTGCAGGATATTGTCCACTTTTCTCAAAATCTGCTTCAGGTTTTAAAAACGGTGTATCTAGACGTGCAATTACTTTTGTTGGGTCTTTTTTATCAAAAAGTACTTGTCCAGCACAATAAGAATTTAAAGTATAGTTTTTATCCGCATTTCCATTATCCGCATTTTTGCCATTATACATCAGTACAATACCATCTTTTGTAAGTATTGCAGGAGGCCCACATTCTGTAAGTTTGCTATCAAAATAGCCTTTTCTAGGAGAAATCAATTCAACTAACTTACCATTACTATCCACTAAAGGAGTCCAATTAATCAAATCCATTGAGCTAGCCATATAAACGTGCTCTTCACCCCAATACATTACATACTTTCCATCTAGTTTGGTAATGACCAATTTACCTTTTACGGCCTCGGTGATAATAGATGCGGACTTGGTCGCCATATCCTTGAATTTTCCGTCAAAAGCCTTTTCAAATACAGGACCATATTTTACCCAATGTTTAAGATCTTTGGAATGTGCCACCGCCAATCTTGGAACTTTACGATTCCATTGTGTGTACATCATCACATAAGTACCTTCTGGAGTCACAGCAATTCTTGGATCTTCACAACCTCCAGGCCATTCGTTTTCTTTCTGGCCATCTTCTGCAGGATATAGCACTGGACTCTTAGACCGATCGTCAATATCTAGTCCATTCCTTGTTTCTGCCAGACCGATACGCGAGGTACGCTTTCCGATGCCTTTGGCACTATTATCCTCGGATCTGTACAACACATATATTTTCTTGTCCTTCAATACTGCAGCAGGGTTGAACACATCACTTTCTTCCCACCGTACCCACGATTTGGACATAGGGTCCAAAAATCCAGTCGTATCCACATTAATAATAGGATTTTTTCCTACCGGTCTAACGAATGGTCCAATAGTCCAATCAGGCAACTTTTGGGCACTAGCACTTGTTACAACTATAAGAGACAATCCTACTAAAAAACTACGCATTGTAAGACTTTAAGTATTGATAATATTAATTTAAAAGAGTCGGCTTTTCATTGAAAACTTTCCACAAAAATTCTCCAAACAAAGTATTTGTCCAAGCGAACCAACTTCTAGTGAATTTCTTGGGATCGTCTTTGTTAAAAGATTCGTGCATAAAACCTTTGTCAGCATGAGACCTTTTCAACATTTCTATTGATTGCTTTATTTCTGCATCATTACTGCTGGTGAGTCCACGAATAATCAAACTCATGGGCCAAATCATGTCTTTGCCAACGTGAGGGCCACCAATTCCTTCCGCAGCCGTTCCCTGATAGAAAAAAGGATTGGATTTTGACCAAACAAATTTTCTTGTGTTTTTATAAATACTGTCATTGGTAGAAATAGCACCTAAATAAGGTAAAGCCAACAAACTAGGCACATTGGCATCATCCATCAGAATATGACCGCCGAAACCATCCGTTTCAAATGCAAATACTTTTCCAAACTGAGGATGCTTAACTATACCATATTTGTAAACCGCATTTTTGACTTCATTGGAAAGTTGGCGCATTTTCGTTGCTAGTTCTGTTTCGTGAGAAATCGCATCCAACATTTCCGCCGCTTGATTCAAACTTACAACTGCAAATAAATTAGAAGGAATTAAAAACGACAACAACGTAGCATCATCACTCGGACGAAAGGCAGAGCTTATCAAACCAACAGGGTTTACAGGATAGCCATATCCACTCATTGGTTGCGTGTCAGTAGCATTGGCTGTTGTCCTTTGAAAATGATATTGCCCATCATTTTGCTTTTTTTGTTGATCGACGAAAGTATTGTAAACGGTTTGCATGGCATCCACCCATTTTTTGTCAAATGGTTTGGTATCTCCTGTAGATTTCCAAAAATGGTACGACAAACGAATAGGATAACACAAAGAATCAATTTCCCATTTTCTTTCATGAATACCTGGTCTCATCTTAGTATGGTCAGAGATCCACTCACTTTTTTCCTCAGGATTTTTGTAAAAGGCATTTGCATAAGAGTCTTCTAAAATATAGCCTTTCTGCCTATTGATCACCCCCGCTATTAGATTATGAACCTTAGGATCTTCTTTGGCAAATTGCATATACGGCCACACTTGCGCACTACTATCACGCATCCACATGGCATCAATATCACCTGTAATTACGTATGTATCGGGAGTTCCATTTTCCTCACTATAATAAACTGTCGTATCCAATGTATTGGGAAAACAATTTCCAAATAACCATACCAATTCTTTGTCATTCACATTGGATGAAAATTTAGCAATCGCATTTTCCACCGCTTGAGAAGTGAAATGTCTTTTATCAGCAGCTACTCGTACTATAGGAAACTGTGGAGTTGCAGCAAAAACTTTTGTTTTACTGATTAGGGTTCCAGCACCAATAATACCCATACTTTGGATAAAATTTCTCCTTTTCATAGTTAAATTATTTTCTTTTTGAATAATTGTTTTGGTCTTGTAATATAGCGAACCTGCTTAGCATCTCCAAAAGTCCCGCCTGTGCTACTAAATTCTCAATTTTAGAACGACCATACAATCCATCTTTTTGTTGTTGATTATGGATGGTGTAGTCCAAACACTTCCTAAACATCTCTATATATTGCTGATTGTGATCAATCGAGTACAATCTCAGATACCCTCTCAGCATGACCGCATTAAACCAATAGTCATCTTTAAAAATACCGTTCCCTAAAAAATGGTCGGCCGCACTAGCAGCTATTGTTTTAGCTTCATCCAGATAACTTTTTTTACCCGTTATTTGATAGAGCCACGCAGCAGATTCGAGCATAGTACCTGCATTGTAAGAATATAGTGCTGAATCTATTATTTTCTTTTTGATATTATAGTTATCATAGTATAATCCATTGGGAGCCCTTAAATATTTTGCAGTCCAGTTGTAAATAAGAATCGCTGTATCCAGATAAACTTTTTTCTTTGTATTTTCATAAACGCCTAGTGCGACTAAAACACCAGGTCCATTACTGCATGTATTTTTACTGTTTTTATTGTTTTCAACCCAGTAAATACCTCCACCTGAAACAGTATCATAACCCGACATCATAAAACGGTAAATATCTTTACCCAACTGTAGGTATTTTTTTTGTTTGGTTCGCTTATAGGCATCAAAAGCAGCAATACCAATCCATTGGTTATCATCGTAGAACCTATCATCAGCATGATCTCCCACCTTATAGGAAGCATAACCGACCGTGGGAGGTCTAGAGTCTTTGTATTTTTCTATCACATCCAATATCTGAGGTAGATACTTATTTGTCCTCGTAGCCATATCTAATTCGTTATCGGCTTGCACCATGGCACAGAGCCCCCACAGCTATGACACCGGTTTTTCTGTAGGTTTTCCAATTGCTTCTTCTCGATAGTATCCTGAATCCTGTATGTAAAAATTTTTCTGAATACTCCCGTATAGTTCCAAAGCAATATTTTTATAGTTTGTCTGAGCATGTAGTATTGTAGTAAAAACAACCACGCACATAAAAAGACTCCATCTATTTATCATACTATACTTTTTATTCACCTAACTGAGACAATGCATAAGAATACGCACCTCGCATAATAGCTGTAGTAGCACCAATATCAGAAATACCAATACCTAGTTTACGCTCCTTATCGTACCAGATCTTTCTGTTATTTAATACTAATTCAACACCATTGCTACTTGCAAACTTTTTAAACTCCGATTCTTCGCAGAGGTTATACGCTTTTTGAGGAATACGTCCAATAGTCCCGCCCCCTACTTTAGCGATGGTACCATTTAATTCTTTTAAAATTTGAGGCATAAAATATTTAGAAGCACCTGCGATACCGCCACCAATAACCACCAAACCATCTATTAACGTGGCCATATCAGCAATAGCATCACTCGCCACATCACCAAATCTATTGAAAGTTCTTAGAGCCGCTTCCCTATCACCCAAACGTTTGCCTTCTGCTATCAGAAAAATATCTTCTGGTGATACTTTTACGTCGTCTTTCCCCGACTCTTCCTTATACATCCGGACCAATCCCCTTATACTAACCGTCTCCTCAACAAAACATGCTGGAATTTCTTTGTTACGTAATGGAAATATTTCCGCACCACATGAATTATCTCCGATCAGTAATTTCCCGTCTATTACGATCCCGGCACCAAAACCGGTTCCAAATGTTAAGCCCACTAGGTTTTTATATTGCTTGCTGCTTCCTAGTTCTTTCAACTGTGCGTTTACCTTTGGAAGGAATCCAAAATGAGCTTCACCGAAAGCATATAAATCTCCATCATTGTTGATAAAAACAGGAATTTTAAATAAATCTTCCAAATAATCTTTCAGTGGAAAACCATCTGTATCCGCAAAAGCAGGAAAATTAGGCAAGTCGCTACTAATTATACCTTCGGGGTAGTTAGCGGGTCCAGGAAATGAGAAACTAATGGCTACGGGTTCTTCTTTCAAGGATTTCAAAACGGAATTAAAGCCTTGTTCTAAGGCTCCTAAACATTTTTCAATATTATTGGCATTAGAAGGCAACGTTATTGGATCAGAAATAATCTGCCCACCCCTCATTGCCGAAAAGACAAAATTGGTTCCACCTGCATCCAATATAAGCACAACACGACTGTCAAATTGATATAACATACTTTTTTTAAAACTTTATCATCATCCAAAACAATGTAAACGAAAGCTATTTACGCAGCATTCTAGTTTGCTAGCAAGCACAATCGTTTGTGCAATAATAAACTTTTTTTTTCACTAACAACCGTTACCTTTAGATATTTTTTACGTTTTTTGAGATAAATTTTAGAAATTTAGTTATCCAAATGGTAATTTATTATGGCCAAAAGAGCATCTATACGTGACATTGCAGAAGCTATGCAGGTCTCTATTAGTACTATATCCGCCGTCCTCAATGGTAAAGCTGCCGAAAGACGCATCAGCGATCCTCTAAGAGACAAAATCCTGAAATATGCAAAACAAATAAATTACCAACCCAATATGCTTGCAAGGGGATTACGAACCGGCAAGTCCAATATTGTCTGCATGTTAGTGGAAGATATTTCTGATCCATTTTTTGCTGCCATTGCAAGAGAAATGGAAAAACAAATGGCCTCCATTGGTTATAAAATATTTTATTCCAGTACTGAAAATGATCTGGACATAGCACAGTCTTTAATCCAGACCTATAGGGATAGACAAGTAGATGCCTACATCATAGCTCCAACGCCCGGACTGGAAAAGACGATCGAATCTTTGGAAGCAGAACAATTACCTGTCGTGATATTTGACAGAAATCTTCCTAAAATCGAAACCCACAATGTCTTAATCGATAATCTCACCGGCACCCTAAATGCTACAAGGCAGTTGGTCGAAAGCGGCAGAAAAAATATCGCTTTGGTAACTCTTGACTCCAAACAGACTCAAATGATGGATCGACTAAAAGGATATCAAGATGCCATCAAAAATGAAAAACAAAAACCGATTGTCCTAAAACTTAACTATAATAGAGGTGTCGATGATATTACGCCACAACTAAAAGACTTTTTTATAAAAAACGCTAGTATTGACGCTATACTATTCACTACCAATTATCTCACCGCAAGTGGACTAAAGGCATTGAAAAATATCGGAAAGTCAATACCGAATGATGTAGCTGTTATTGGATACGACGACAATACCAACTTCAGTCTTTATACACCAACTATCACGGCCGTATCTCAACCCACAAAAGAAATAGTCGTTGCCATTAAGAATATTTTACAAAAACTATTAACAGGAAAAATAAAAGGAAAAAAAGAAACTGTACTTCTTCCAACTACTTTGATTCAGAGAGAATCCTCTTAACTAAAAATCAGATTTGTCAATATATAGATTAACAAACCAACCAAACCTCCAACTATAGTTCCATTAACTCTAATGTATTGCAAATCTTTACCGATTTCTAGTTCTAATTTTTCACTGAGTTCTCGCCCTTTCCATTGCGACACGGTAGCACCAATTACTTTCTCGACTTGATCACGATTACGCATCGCAGTCGTAAACGCAAATTTTTGTACCCAACCATTGATACGCTTGCGAAGTGAGTCATCCTCTTGTAGATCAGCAGCTAGTTTTTCTATATTGGAGATTAGATATTTACGCAAAACAGATTGTTCGTCGGAAAGACTATCTATGCCATTTTTCTTTATTGAGTCCCATGCGTCCGTAACATATGGTTCTATTTTCTCCTCCACAATAAATTGATCTTTCCATTTTGTAACGGTTTCTTGCCATTTTGGATCCGTTTCTAATTTAACTTCAAATTTTTCGAGTTCTTCTGTTATTTTTTTACGTAACCAATGACTTTTATCCTGATCTACTTCTTCAATAAAATCAACTATGCCTTGCGTAAACTCTTTTGAGATTTTTTTTCCTGCAAGAAAACCAATAAGAGGCTTTTGTTTATTGACTCTTTCGCGAATTGCTGCCTGACTATTTTCTGCATAAGACTTTACTTGCGGCAATATGTTGTCAAGTAGTTTCAGATGCTCTTTATTTTCAATGACATAGTGAACACCCTTTCCCATCATTGTTGCAAAATCAATGTGGCGCAAAGCTTCCGTAACCTTTTTACTTATGAATCCCGAGACTTCTGCATTGTCGAGATCAACTAATATTTTCTTAACAAAAAGAGAGATTTGTGCGACTAGCAATCCTTGGTTCTTGGTTTCTTTTAGCCATTTAGAAACCCAATCGACTATGTTCAGCTTTTCAATATAGGGACGAATGTTTTCCGGTGTGAGAAAATTATCTTTCACAAATGCACCAAGATTTTCACCTATGTCATTTTTTTTGTTTTCAATAAGATTTGTATGTGGAATCTTGAGTCCCATTGGATATCTAAAAAGTGCGGTAACCGCAAACCAATCTGCCAAAGCACCCACCATGGCTGCTTCAGAAAACGCATGTACGTAACCCACCCAAGCTCCATGTGGTTGATGGCTTAGATACACTGTAATTACATATATAGCAACCATTAGCAAAAAAAGACCCGTTGCAAAAGTTTTGTGTTTTTTTAGTTGAATTTCTTTTTGTGTTGGCATAGACAATCCTAACTTTAAATAAAAAATAATTAGTTGTAAAAGTAGGAAAATGGTTAAACAGGGGAAAGTGTGGGATATACAGAACTCGAATCTGTGACCTCTTCCATGTCAAGGAAGCGCGCTAACCAACTGCGCCAATATCCCGTGAAACGCAAATGTAACAGAAATATTAGCATAAAAAAGTATTATTGCATTTAATTTTGAATTTATTATTCACTACAGTCGACATGACCATATTACCAGAAATCAGACAAGTATTTGTCACAAGATACATTGCGCCATTGCGAGAAGGAGGATCTCTTCCTGCACTCGCTGAAGCAGATGACGGATTTAAGTATGTATTAAAATTCAGAGGAGCTGGACAGGGAGTCAAAGCTTTGATAGCCGAACTGATTGGCGGGGAAATGGCCAAATTGTTAGGGATAAAAATACCTGAATTGGTTTTCGCCGATTTGGATGAGGCTTTTGGAAGAACTGAGCCGGATGAAGAAATACAAGATTTATTAAAGGCCAGCAGAGGTTTGAATCTAGGATTGCATTTCTTATCCGGTGCATTGACATTTGATAGTAACCTTTTGCATGTATCAAGTGAAGACGCTTCCAAAATTGTATGGCTGGACGCTTTTCTGACAAATGTTGACCGTACAGCTCGCAATACCAATATGTTAATCTGGAAAAAAGAACTGTGGCTTATCGACATGGGGGCATCTTTGTATTTTCACCACTCATGGGAAAACTGGGAAGAGCAGTCAACCAAACCATTTGTGCAGATCAAAGACCATGTCCTTCTCAAATACGCCAAAGACATTCAACAAACAAATCAAGATTTTAGGAATATAATCACACCTGACATATTAAAAGATATAGTAGAACGAATTCCAGATGATTGGTTACATTGGGATGACACCAACGAACCGCCTCACTTTCTTAGAAAAGTATATTTTGACTTTTTGACTAACCGTTTAAACAATTCGGACATTTTTGTAAATGAAGCACTGCATGCAAGAGAAAAACTTATATGAATATGCCATTATAAGGTTGGTCCCTAAAGTAGAACGAGAAGAGTTTATCAATATAGGAATTCTTCTTTTTTGCAAAACACAAAGGTCCTTATTGATAAAATGGTCTGTTGATGAACAACGTATAAGATGTATGGCACCTTACATCGATTTAAAACTAGTACAGGACCAGCTCCATAGTTTTGAAAAAATTTCTCAGGGCAATAAAGATGCGGGACTTATCGCTCAATTGGATGTACCTTCAAGATTTAGATGGCTTACCGCAGCTCGTAGTTCAATCATCCAAACATCAAGAATACATCCAGGATTTGCAGACAATTTGCAAGACAAGCTTGACTCCTTGTTTGAAGAGTTGGTGGCAATAGTAACCGAGTAAACTACTGCATTAAAAAATCAAAAAGAGACTGTTCCTCCTCCATATGTAATTTTTTACGAAGCCTGTATCGACTTACTTCCACACCTTTTAGTGAAATGTTAAGCACACTTGCAATTTCCTTGGAGGACATGCCCAGCCTAAGCAATGCACAGAGTTTCAAGTCACTGTATGTTAATTGAGGATAGTTTTCTTTTAATTTCTTAAGGTAGTTTTCGTGTACGGAATCAAAATGTGAAGCAAATTTTTCCCAATCTTCCTTGTTATTGAGCTCAGATTCCACGGTACGTATTATTTTCTTTATTTGGGATGACGTCTGACTGGCATTTCCCATATCCAAAAGGGAGGAGAGGTCTTTTTTCACTTTAGACAACAACTCTCCTTTTTGTATCAATAACATAGCGTTAGAGGCTATAGTAGTATTTTTCATTTCCAACTCTATAGCCAATTTTTCATTGGTCATTTCGGCCAATTGTTTTTCCTTTTTCTCTTGCAGTAAACTATGATGTAGAGAAAGTTGCTGCTCTCTCCTATCGTGCGTTTCTTTTTGCTCTTTCAATTTAGCTTCTTGCATGGCAATGTAACGCTTGTGTTGGAAAAGCGAGAACCAATAAACACCTATAACTAAAATCAGAAAATAACAAGTGTATGCTACAACAGACCTATACCAAGGCGCCATCACTACAAATGAAAAATTAGTCTGCTTTATATTGTTATTGTAGCTATTCTTAGCTCTCACAAGAAAACGATAATTACCTGGAGGCAGATTAGTATAGCTTTTTTCACTTTTTTCAGACCAGACAGACCAAGTCTGATCAAAACCTTCCAACCTGTAACTGTACTCAATGGGTGGCGCATAGCCAAATACAGGTACAGCATAAGTTAAAAGAACTGAATTGTATTGGTAGGAAAGCTTAGGCATCTTTTCATTAGCGAAAGTATAACCCCCAAAAAGAATACTATCCTTATTGGGCGTTTGTATATGAAAAGACCTAATCAATAATGGAAATGACTTTTTCTGAGATTTGTATTTGATATAATCCACATAAAAAAAACCCTTCTCCGCGGCGACTATTGCACAGGAATCATTAAAAGGCATGATGCTTTGGTTTTCACCAAATTGTAGCCGACCGTTTAAATCCGGAAAGTACACAATCCGATATTTATCTTTTTCGGGTAAAGCAACACCCATTTCACCGTTACTTATAAACCAATATTCCTTTCTTTCATTCATGACTAGGTAGTCTATCGAAATATTGTGGAAGATGCTTTTAAAGTAATCGGATGGTATGAATGAATCCTTTTGAGCATCCCATTCATAAATACCTCTCTCGGATGTTAGTACAACCCTGTCTCCTATTTTAAATAAATGATTATTGTTTTTGGCCAAAAACGGAGCATTATATATATGCGTTATTTTAATAGGAAGTCCTTTGTTCGAAAGGTCTACCCTATACAATCCTTTATATGGATGCATTGCCCATATGACTTTTGGGGTAGCGACGACATATTTTGCCGACTCGAATAATGCTTCAATACCAATATCCTCAACGCGGCCATCTTTACTCCTAAAATAATGTATGCCATTGTAAGTCCCTGCAATCACATAGTCAGTACCAGGAAGCTTTTGAAAATTCCAAAAACCAGTAGGTAATCTATTAACCACTTGCGTCCGCTCGTTAGAATAAACAATGGCTGATTTGTATTGGCCAATCCATAAATCATTGTCTATTGGAGTGATGTTTAAGTTTTGTCCATTGGTAAATGGTAATAGTTGACCGGACGACATTGTATTATTGGTATTGTGACCATATTGGTATACACCTGTGGCCGTACCCAAAAATAATTGTCCTCGAAAAACACCAGACGAATAACCAGCAATAGAACCATTCTCACCCGGAGAAATGCTCCGTATAGGTTTTCCATATTCAACTATATCAATCCCATCACTAAGCCCTAGCCAAAGATTATGATCCTTATCCACATAGCTACATATCACATTATTATTTTGCAATCCTTCCTGGTGTGTGTAACGCGTAACATAATTACCAAGAGTATCTAAGACAAAACATCCATTAAGATTTGTCGTAAAGGCAATTTCGGATGGAGAAAGAGCAACCATTCCATAAATCATCTGATTTTTTAACTGCCCAGTGGATGGCGTTTCTATTACTTTTAGGTCATTTCCAATCCATTTATAAATACCATCGTTGTATGTTGCAATCCAAATAGCTCCATTAATAAGCATCAATCCATTTATTTGCACATTTTTAGGAAAAAGAGATTTTTCAATTACCGTTTTCCAATTTCCCTTACTATCATATTCGCACAGACCTTTAGAATCGTCAAAAGCAAATACTTGACCATTAATATTGCCCAAGAAACTCCAATTATAGCTTTGAAAAGCAGAGATCTTACCCTTTTCCAAGACAAATACATGTCTATTTGACCTAAAAAAAACTGTACCATTGGCGACTATAATGTTCCAGACCTCAGCAAAATCACGACGATATTCCTTCGGAATGAGATATTTCAAAGAGTGATAAGATAAATCACCATTATCTCCACCCACAAAAAAACCCAACTCTTCCTGCCCCCCTACATAAATCTTGTTTTTGTCTATCGCCAACGATCGAATGTTGCCTTTTAAGGGAAGTGGATACAATCGCCATCTATAACCATCGAAAGTAAGCAGGCCTTCGTTATTACCGAAATACATGATTCCATTTGCATCTTGACCAATAGCCCAATTTTGGCTGCCCGCTTTATAAATAGTCCGAGTATAATTTTTGATATCTGGAATTCCAATATTGAACTGGGCCAAGCATGCATTAGTAAAAAAGAAAACAAAACAAAAAATTGTTAATCTCCTACAACTGCATTTAATAAAACTCTTACTCACACTGCAAAAGAACAAAATTTTAGAAAAAAGAACAATCATTTGTTTGTATGTGTTCACAAAAAACATAACAAATTGATTTTCAATAACAATTATAAAAAATGTAGCAGTCGTGTAGGGGTAAAAAAATAGAATGGTTTATATTATTTCTTCATTTTTGCTCTGTTAATAAACAGTTAACATAATTCATTTTCGTTAAATCAAAGTCTTGTATATGAAAAAACAAATGCACCTATTTATTTGGGTGATATGTATGTTCTTATTTAGTCCTTCCCTATGGGCACAAACAATATCCATACATGGTAGAGTCACGAGTCAAAACGATACACAGCCTCTGGGAGGGGTTTTCGTGAATATTGTAGGGCAGACTCAAGGTCAGACAACCAACGATAGTGGTTATTTTTCTATCGCCATTCCAGGCATTGGCACCAAACTTTCTTTTAGTTCTGCTGGTAAATTAAGCCAAACGGTAACTGTTTCTTCCAATGACAGTTTATTTATTAGTCTGGCAGATAGCACCATCAATCTTAATGAAGTAGTGGTTATTGGTTATGGAACCCAAAGGAAAAGAGATGTGACATCCTCAATATCTACTATTAATGTAAGCGACATTGGAGACCGCCCTATAGTTTCTCCCTCAGAAGCAATGACAGGTAAGGCAGCTGGTGTTCAGGTATTCCAACCATCAGGGAAACCAGGCAACGACATGGCTGTAAGAGTACGAGGTTTGTCTTCTCCAAATGGGACACAGCCTTTATTCGTCATTGACGGTATGATAACCGCAGACACTAAATCACTGGATCCCAATACGATAGAGTCCATAACCGTTTTGAAAGATGCATCTGCAGCAGGTATCTATGGTTCTCTAGGTTCAACCAATGGAGTTGTATTGATTACCACTAAAAAAGGTAGAAAAGGAACCTCCAAAGTGGACGTAAATGTGTATACGGGCTTCCAAAAAATAGTAAAAAAGCTAGATGTACTTAACAGTAATCAATTGGCGGATTTGCTTATTGATGAAAAACGGAATGCAGGTGACAATACATTCACCATCCCAGATAGTCTTCGTAACATTAACGTCAACTGGCAAGATCAAGTATATAGAACAGCGCCAATGACAAGTGCTAATGTAGGTTTCTCTGGAGGTAGTGACAAGGGTACATTTTATCTTGGCGGAGGTTATCTAAATCAACAAGGTATTATTGTCAACAACTACTTTAAGCGTTATTCAGCCAAGATGAGTGTGGATCAAAACATGAAAAAATGGCTAAAAGTAGGAATGAACATTGCCTACAACAGAACAAATACCAGAGACGTAACAGACAACAGCAATGTTAATAGTGGAGGTGTTGTCTTAGGAGCATTACAAACCCCACAATTTGTGGACAAATACAATGCAGATGGTACATTTGCCATGAATCCTTTTCAAGCATGGGAAAATCCATGGGCAAGTCTTTATGGCAGCCAAAATGGAACAACATCCAATAACCTACTAGGGGATATCTATACTGAAATTGCACTTCCATTTAACTTAAAATACAGAAGTCAATTTTCGATTACTTTGAACAATAGTGATTACAATTCCTTTACAGATCCATTTTTAACACAATATGGCAGGACAAAAGAAGGATTTGGTTCCAGTACTTTTTCAGAGACATTTAGATGGACATGGGACAACACATTGACTTATGACAAGACAATTAATGATCATCACCTAACCATTGTTGGAGGTACATCTAATATTGACCAAAGATATACTTACAAATATCTTTATGGAGAAGGGTTTGCAACAGGAAGTATTCCAACTCTTAATGCAGCTTCTACCAATTACCAAATTAGTACTACGCGAAACGAATGGACTGTGGCATCTTTCTTTGGTAGATTAAACTATTCGTTCAAAGATCGTTATTTGTTAACGGCATCCTTCCGTACAGATGGATCTTCCCGCTCTGGCATTAATACGAGATGGGGCAGATTCCCAACTGTATCAGCAGGCTGGAGAGTATCCGATGAAGCATTTATGAAAGATGTAACCGCTATCTCTGATTTCAAAATAAGAGCTGGTTATGGATCAACTGGTAATTTGGCACCCGATTACTTGACCGTTTATCCATCGGCGACACCACTTTCTCCAGGTGCAAAATATCCGTTTAGCGGAGCGATTACCCCAGGAGTTGCACCCGGCTCTCAGATTGGTAATCCAAACCTCAAATGGGAATCTGCAAAACAATTTAATGCAGGGTTTGACATGACTTTGTTTAAGGCACTTACTATAAACGTGGATTATTACAATAAGAGAACTACAGACTTAATATTTCAACAACAGCTACCATCATCAACAGGATTTAGTTATACATTACTCAATCTGCCAGGTATAGTTAGTAACAAAGGTATTGAAATCACCCTTTCTAGTAATGTACATGCAGGTTCTAACTTTACTTGGAACCCATCTTTTAATATTTCGTTTAACAAAAATAGAATCAGTGGGTTAGACAGTGGTACAATGATTTTTAATGGAGATGTCAATGTTATTCGTAACGGTTTACCATTAGGGGCATTTTGGGGATATGTTGCCCAAGGAGTCGACCCTCAAACAGGCAACATGAAGTTTAAAGACATCAATAATGACGGAGTCATTGATCCAGATAATGACAAAGAATATATTGGAAACCCTCAACCTAAATTTACTTTTGGATTTAGCAATAGCTTCCGATATAAAGATTGGACATTAGACCTGTTAATAGATGGAGTCTATGGCAACAAAGTGTATAATTCAACTCGACTTATGCTTGAAAATATGTCCACAGTAGCGAACTCAAGCGCATCAACACTTAATAGATGGAGGAATCCTGGAGATATCACAGATATGCCAAGAGCCGTTTTCGGAGATCCAGCCCCAACTAATTCAGTTTCCAACGCAAGTCCATCAACACGCTTTTTAGAAAATGGTTCTTTTTTAAGAATGCGTAGTGCCACATTGAGCTATCGTCTTAGCGACAATTGGATGCAAAAAATAGGTTTTAATAGTGCTAGTTTTTATGTTACAGGACAAAACATATTCATTATCACGAAATACAAAGGTTATTACCCAGAAGTAAATAGTGGAGGCAATAGCCCAACCAATATGGGAATTGATTATGGAACATATCCTCAAGCTAGATCCATTATTCTTGGAGTAAACCTTAGCTTTTAAGATCGTTCATCTTAATTAAATAAAGACAAGAAATGAAAACAATACATATTTCTCAATACATAAAACTGTCCTTGTTGTCTGCATCTATGATATGGATATCGAGTTGCAATAAATTTTTGGACAAATCGCCAGTTTCTGACCTCACAACAGAAAATTTCTACAAAACGGTCAATGACGCTGAGTCCGGCCTAGTTGGAGCATATAATGGCCTAGGTGACCAGTATTATATATGGGACTTTATCTCCAACAGTGATGCTAGATCGGACAATGCTTACGCAGGTGGTGACAATCCGGATAATTTTCAAATTGATAATTTCACAGTCACGGCAACCAATGGAAATGTATCTCGTGATTGGTCTGGACTATATACTCAGATCGGAAAAGCAAATGCTGTTATTGACAATGTACCAAATATAAGTGATGCATTATTTTCCGATCCAAATAGAAAAGAACAGATTATCTCGGAAGCCAAATTTCTACGTGCTTTCCACTATTACAATCTGGTCACTACATATGGTAAGCTTCCTTTGGTCACTTCATTGACCCAGGACTATTATCCTTCAAGATCAGAAGTTAATGATGTCTATACGCAAATAATCAGTGATTTAAAAGATGCAGATCAATATTTGGCTGATCCAGGAAAAGAATCCGAAACAGGAAGAGCCACCAAGGGAGCAGCAGAAGCTTTGTTAGCAAAGGTTTACGCACAAATGGGAGACTATGTGAATTGTTTGGATTATTGTAACAAAGTATTAAGTTGGAACTATAGTCTAGTATCTAACTACGATTACTTGTTTGACGGAAACCATGAAAATAGTAGTGAATCGATATTTGAAATCCAACATATGGCAGGCACATTTGGTTCTTACGGCCCCAATATGATGTTACCTGCTTCCATAACTGGTGAGGCATGGGTAAAGTTTAACACACCGACTCAAGATTTAGTCAAAGCGATGAGAAGCGAAGGCGACAGTATTCGTTTACATTCTTCCATTGTTTTTGACAACACAAGTAATCTTCCATCACCATACACTGCAGCGGAAAATCCAATCCCCTACGTCTACAAATACCGAAATCCAAATGGATGGAGCAGTCCTAATAATGAGATCATGATTAGATTAGCAGACATCATTCTATTAAAAGCCGAAGCGCTCAACTCATCAACAGTAAACAGATCTTCTGAGGCAATCCCATTAATCAACCAGATCAGAACAAGAGTAAATCTTCCAGCCGTGTCACCATCGACGCAATCCGATATCAAGGTCGCTATTCTCAAAGAAAGAAGATTTGAACTTGCATTTGAAGGACAAAGATGGAATGATCTGTTAAGAGCTGGAAGTGACTACACTATACAGTTGATGAACAGCCAAGTAAAAGGTGACGGTTCTAGCCTAAACTATAGTGTCAATAACAACAAATTAATATTTCCTGTTCCTCAATCAGAAAGAAACAAAAATCCAAATCTAGATCAAAACGCAGGTTATTAATTTCTCAAACAGAGGATAAACCACGATAGTCTCGTGGTTTATCCTTTCAATATTTTAGCATGAAATCAATATTTCTTTCGTTACTTATGTTAGCTTCATTACATAGTCCAGCTCAAAACAAGACTAAAAGCAAAACAATAAAAAAAGCTGAAAACAATTTATCTTACTGGGTTACCGATCCCCAAAAAAACATCTTATTCGAAAAAAGAACAATTGAAACAGACTATTCATCTAAAGGATCTCAAACTATTAATATAAATAGTGACTCTACGTTTCAAACTATTGATGGTTTTGGATACACACTCAGCGGAGGTAGTTCGCAACATCTATCGGCAATGCAACCTAAAAAAAGAAAGGCTCTTTTAAAAGAAATATTCGATACTAAAGATGGTATTGGGGTTAGCTATTTAAGAATAAGTATTGGGGCTTCAGATCTTGACGAAAATGCTTTTTCTTATGATGACTTGCCTAAAGGTATCTCTGGTGATTTTGAACTAAAATATTTTTCGGTAAAAAATGATTTGAAAACTTTAATACCAATTTTAAAAGAAATCCTTAGCATAAATCCAAATATTCAGATACTTGCTTCACCTTGGAGTGCTCCATCCTGGATGAAAGATAATAATAGCACAATTGGAGGTAGTCTTAAAAAAGAATGCTTTCAAGTATATGCACAATACTTTGTAAAATACATTACAGCCCTGAAAAATTTGGGAATCAATATAAATGCTATTACAATACAAAATGAGCCTCTAAATCCTGCTAACAATCCTAGTATGTACATGACTTCACAACAACAAAGTGATTTTGTAAAAGTTGCTCTAGGCCCCACATTTGCAAAAAAAAACATTAAAACAAAAATCATCATTTACGACCATAACGCGTTACATCCAGAGTATCCTATCGACATCCTACAGAACTCCGATGCTGCACAGTATATTGACGGATCTGCCTTTCATCTTTACGAGGGAGAAATTAACGCTGTAGGCACTGTACACGATAGATTTCCTAACAAAAACTTATACTTCACTGAACAATGGGTAGGAGCGCCAGGCAATATTGCCGAAGATTTAATATGGCATACTGAAAACGTCATTATTGGCTCCATGCGTAATTGGTGTAAAACTGCATTGGAATGGAATCTATCATCCAATCCATCCTTAACCCCTCATACACCAGGAGGATGCACCCAATGCTTAGGAGCGGTAACTATAGATGGTAACAGTGTAACTAGAAATTCAGCCTATTACATTATTGCTCAAGCATCCAAACTTGTCCGACCAGGCTCAGTAAGAATTGCCAGCAATACTTTACCAAACCTACCAAACGTTGCATTCAAAAGAAAGGACGGGAAAATCGTCCTAATAGTACTCAACAAAGGTAAAAACAGTACGCGTTTCAATATTAACCTTGATGGAAAAAATATAAATTCGATAATTAATCCAGGAAGTGTACAAAGTATATTATTATAGTTCATACGCTTTTCACTTAAATACATAGTCATGAAATATTTTCATCTCCTATTAACCAGCATAACGACTTTGTCATTTTTGCAGATTCCAGCTCAGACCAATAATAAAATAGTGTGGAAACCCAATAAAAAGGTAACAACTTATGCAACTATCAAATCCGATAACAGTCATTTAGTTCAAAGCCAAGCATCTGCATTTCAACCGATGGCGCAGCCACTTGAAACAAACGTCTGCATCTTTATCGACCCGACTCATCAATTCCAATCTATAACTGGATTTGGGGGTGCTATTACAGATGCTTCTGCAGAAACTTATGCCCAATTACCTCAGCAAGTGCAAGAAGAAATTATCAAAGCATACTATGATTCCATAAGTGGGCTGGGATACAACATTGTTAGAACCAATATGAATAGTTGTGATTTTTCGAGTGATAGTTACACTTACGTCAAAGACAACGACTATACACTATCCTCTTTCAATATAGATCACGACAAAAAATACAGACTTCCGTTGTTGCAAAAAGCAAGAAAAGCAATTGGGAAAGATTTTACTTTTTTTATTAGCCCTTGGTCTCCACCAGCTTGGATGAAGGACAACAATAGCATGTTACATGGTGGACATTTAAAAACGGAATACTATAATAACTGGGCGAACTATTTCATTAAATATATCCACGCATTGGAACAGAATGGATTACCTGTATGGGGACTGACAGTACAAAATGAACCAATGGCGAACCAAACCTGGGAATCCTGCATTTTCTCTGCTGAGCAAGAACGTGACTTTTTGAAAAAAAGTCTAGGACCAACACTTTGGAAAAATGGAATGAAGGATAAAAAAGTTATTATCTGGGATCATAACCGTGATCTTATTTTTCAATACGCCTCCACTATATTGAATGATCCAGATGCCACAAAATATGTTTGGGGGACAGGAATTCACTGGTATGAGACATGGACCAAAAGTGCGCCTTTATTCCAAAACGAAAAACTATTGAAAGATGCATTTCCCCAAACAAATCTATTCTTCACGGAAGGATGTAAAGAGCAGTTTGATTTTGCAAAAATAAACGATTGGTCATTGGGCGAACTTTATGGCAACCAGATACTCAATGACTTAAACGCTGGCATTACAGGATGGACTGACTGGAATATCCTTTTGGATACAAAAGGAGGACCTAACCATGTAGGCAACTTTTGCTTTGCACCTATTCATGCCGATATCAATACCGGAAAATTGTATTACACGATGGAATATTGGTACATAGCCCAATTTTCCAAGTTCATACGCCCAGGCGCTCGCAGAGTTGCTGCATCCTCCAATAGGGACAAACTGCAAACTACGGCGTTCTTAAACCGAAACGGAACCCTTGTGGTTGTAGTCCTTAATACAAGTGACGAGCAATTAGATTACTCCTTATGGATCAAAGGAAAAGCTAGCAATGCCGTTTCTCAACCTCACTCAGTGGTAACGTGGGTTCTTTAAATACATATATTATTAGACAACAAAGGCTATCCAATATTGGATAGCCTTTGTTGTTATTGGATTTGTTCCTTATTTATAATAATCAACTTTAAGATCAAATGTATCACCACTTATACCCAGAGCGGACGCAGTAGCATCACTTATTCGAAAAGCCAAACCTGTATTTTCTTTCGTATCAATCAGATTCCAAAGGACTTTAGCGAAAACAGAGGACGAACCGTAGGTTACTTTGACGATTGCCCCAGGTGTTACGTCATTCATCATGATATAAAACTTCTGATCAGACCAACCACTCTGGGATTTGAATACTTTAGCTTTCCCTTTTACATCTGCTAAAGTCATATTGTCAACATCTTGACCGAAAGCATTAGCAAATGATCCGCCATTATTGCTAGCCAAGGTTGTCGTCTCAGAAGATATTGTCTGTAAGGAATCCTTTGCCTTCTTTTTTACGTCTGTTGAAGGTTTTGTGTTTGCGTTATTTGCCATAATCACACCCGAAGTAGACGTTTCTGGTACATCTGCCACTTCTGCAACGGTTGATTTTTCAGGAGTAGAGGTAGAACTCGCAGTTGACGGCCCCATTTGCAATACCTGTCCAACTTTTATACTGTTAGTACTTAGATTGTTCCATTTTTTTAAGTCTGGGACACTAACATTGTATGTTTTGCTTATCTTATACAATGACTCTCCAGCAACAACAGTATGTGTTTTAGCAGGACCTTTTGTATCTATTGGTGTAACGGCAGGAGTACTTGTCTCTGTAGATTCTTCATTGGAAGCCTTACCTATAATATGTACACCAGCAGGAGGTATTTTGATGGACTGTCCTACCTCTAACTTACTTTGTGTATTCATACCGTTGAAACGCATGATGTCACCAACAGTTGTTCCGTACGAATTGGCAATCTTAGTTAACGTTTCACCTGCTTGTACGGTATGCTTGGTCGCCTGCTGAGCAAAAACTTGTTTATGGGAAAATATCGACGCCACAAGCAAGCCTGTACTTAAAATGATTATTCTATATTTCTTCATTCTTTTTTACTTAAAACTGCAATATGCTGATTTAACTTCTAAAAAATCAAAACTAAACGGTTGAATCCGTAAAGTAAAGTTAAAAAAACGATACGCAAAATTTATGCCCTTATTTATTGTTTGCGAATGCGCCATTCGATAGGATAATAATTGTTGATTCTATTTGGGAGAACTTTTACCCATCCGAGATTTTTATTTTTGTAGGATATCAAAGCCCAACCGTTACCCATTGCTTCGTATCGCTCTATATCATTTTTACGTAAATACTGCAGCGCATCATCTATTGCAACATCGTATTTATGAATGTTTTCGGCACATAAACCACTAAGCGCCAATTCTGTCGAAGGTATAAGATCCTTTCCCTTGATTGTGCCTAACTCAGTTCCTCCTTTACGCAAATAAAGTCTGTTTTTCAACAAAGTGATATCTTCTTTAAATGCCTTTGGGAGGGCATGAAAAGTATCTCCATTTTTATAAATAAAATGTTCATCTGGATTGTCCAGCCATTTGTCCAATATCTCTTTTTCGACTTTATTAGGCACTTCTAAATTTCCTGTGATATGAGGATAACCTGCTTGATCTTTTTTCTTAAAAACAGAAACAAAAAAACCTTCTCCCCTAGCTTTTCCCGGATAAAACCTATAAGATTTCCCCATATGTTTTTCAGATAGTGTCTCTTCAATTCCCCAAGACGCATCCAATGTCAATCCAATATTCTCCACCGAAAAATTATCCAAAATCCAGTCTACAATATCTTCATCTTCTTCTTGGGAAAACGAGCAAGTCGAATAAATCAGCCATCCATCTTGCTTCAATGCGTCGTACGCATCTGCCAGTATACGTTGCTGGCGTTGGCTACACAGAGCAACATTGGATTCCGACCAGCCTTCTCGCCATTCAATCTCTTTTCTAAACAAGCCACTTCCACTGCATGGAGCGTCAATAAGCATTACGTCAAAATAGCCTGGTAATTGTGAAAATTGCTTGGGGTCATTATTGGAAACAACAATATTTCCTGTTCCCCATTTACTAGCATTTTCTACCAATATTGACGCTCTAGTTTTAATTACTTCATTTCCTACGACCAAGCCGTCTTCAAAATAAGAAGCCAACAAAGTAGTCTTCCCACCTGGTGCAGCGCACAGATCAAGGACTTTGGCATCTTTCTCAATCTTGTTTTGACGCAATATTTCCCATAGGAACATGCTACTGGCTTCTTGCACATAATAACATCCGGCATGCAGCAGAGGATCGAAAATAAAAGATGGTCTTTCTTTTAAATAATAACCATACGGATTCCACGCCATTTTTTCCATTTCGGGAAAAAGCGCCGTATCGCTATCACATTTTGATGGATTCCTCCGAATAGAGACGATCGGATTTTCATCATGTGCCTTTAAAAAAGAATCCTTGGAAAAATCTTTTCTTTTCTCCAAGGATTCCAATAACTCTTTTGGTAATTCAGTCAAAACAATACCTTATTTAAAACGTTTCTTAAACCCACCTCCGAAGCCATTTCCGCTTTTTTGGTTGTTACGATTATTGTTGTTGTTATTATTGCCTTTTCGGTTGTTGTTATTGTTGTTTTTGTTGTTGTTATTGTTCTTTGCCGAAAACCCAATTTTCTTATTGTTGTTATTGTTTCCAGAAATACGCACATCTTCGGAAGAAGGTTTGTATTTGAATTGTGGAATGGAATCAACAGTCAACTCTCCTCCAGATATCGTTTTGAGTTCATTAGCTATTGCCTCATCCGAAACCATTTCCTTATGCCAGTTAGAGTAGGCTAACTTAATGTAATACAATATGTTGTTAACCAAATATTGCTTTTTGTCAGGATCGGTTTCCACTTTTGCCTTAGCAATCAACAATTCAAGATTACGTCCTAAATGTGCATATCTTGGTTTATGCTTCGGGTAAGCCAGAGGCTCAGGCTTTTCATTATATTCCTCCCTTGTGGGTATAGGATAAGGGCTTTCCACCTTGAGGCGAAAATCACTCATGTAAAAAAGATGATCCCAAAGCTTATGTCGAAAATCCTCGACATTCTTCAAGTGAGGGTTCAAAAAACCCATCAATTCTATCAAAATTTCAGCTTGAGACTGACGTTTTTCCTCATTTTCTATTGTCAACAGATAATCCACCATTTTCTGGATATGTCGACCATACTCTTTGATGGTAAGCGGAGTACGTGTAGTATTATATTCCATATATTGTATTGCGCGAAATTAGCAATAAAAAATAGCTTTATAAAAAATATGAAGATAACAAAGAAAGTAAATATCTTCGCAAATCATAGAAAAAACGCTTTAATACAATAAAATTCGGCACTACTCCGTTTAATCTTCCGGAGTAATAATATTTGCAAATGTCAGTTACATCAATAAAAAACTCGCTTTGGATTGCCGCTCTGGGAACAGTAGCCTTAGGTAGTATGTCCTGTAAAAATACGCTTAAAGGTAAAAAAGAGCAGTCTGAAACCACTGGTTGGAATTACAATGACAAGGACCAAGGTGGCTATTTCGTGGCTAAAGCCAAAGACGTCAAAACAGCTCCAGGCTTAGTTTTCGTACAAGGTGGCACTTTTACAATGGGGTCTACGCAGCAGGACGTGATGGGAGATTGGAACAATCGCCCCCGCCGTGTTACTGTCAACTCCTTCTTTATTGACAAATACGAAGTATCCAACCTTGCCTATAGAGAATACATCCATTGGATGGAAAACGCGTTTTCAGGTTCTCCTAATATCATACAGTCAGCCAAACCTGACACATTGGTTTGGAGAAGTGAATTGGCTTACAATGAACCGTATGTAGAATATTATTTCCGTCATCCAAGCTATAACAATTACCCTGTTGTAGGTGTAACATGGAAACAAGCACATGATTATTGTATTTGGCGTACGGACAGGGTCAATGAAAATGCATTGATTAAAGCTGGTTATCAAAACAAAAACGTCATCAAAACCGAAATGGGTGGTGGCGGAAAAGAATCTTTCAATACGCAATCCTACTTGGCGGGAGCATATGCTGGTCAGCCATCTACCCCAAGAAGCAAAACCGGTCAATTGTTGGATGCTCAAGGAAAAGCACGTAACAATGTACAATTTTCTGATGGAATTTTGTTCCCGGATTATCGCCTTCCAACAGAAGCAGAATGGGAATATGCGGCTTTAGGTTTGATTGAAAACAATATTAAACCTAGCAAAAACAAAAAAGTTAGAGGAGACGAGACTGTTTCTGACAAGCAACTATACCCTTGGAAAAATGACGGATTCGATGGAATGCGTGTTACTAAAAAAGGTAAATCACAAGGTGAATTCATGGCCAATTTCAAAAGAGGAAATGGTGACTACATGGGTGTTGCTGGTGGTTTAAATGATAATGCGGCCACTCCAGGTCCAATAGATGCATTCGCACCCAACGGATATGGTTTGTACAATATGGCTGGTAATGTGAGCGAATGGGTTGCTGACGTTTATCGTCAAAATACCAGTATGGATGCCAATGACATGAACCCTTATCGTGGTAATGAATTCAAACAACCTGTAATTGAAAATGGTCAGGCACAAAGAGACAGCCTTGGTCGTTTGGAATACAGAATAGAACCAGATTCCATTGCAAAAAGTAGAAGAAACTATTTCACTGCCAAAGCAGCTGATTATTTAGATGGAGATAGTACAAGCGGAGATTTCTACGCTTATGGTGTTACGTCCTTGGTAAACAACCATTCAAGAGTTTACAAAGGTGGAAGTTGGAACGATATGCCTTATTGGTTAAGTCCTGGTACAAGACGTTTCTTGGACGAAAACCTTAGTAGTGCCATGATCGGTTTCAGATGTGCCATGACACATTATGGATCTGTACAAGGTGATGCGGGTGCTGGTTCGGGCAATCAGTTCAGCGCTCCAAGAAGAACAAGAAAATAAAATTTACTTCCGATACTAAAAACGGTCAAGGTTTCTAACCTTGACCGTTTTGTTTTTTGCGAAAATGATGAATAATTTTAAGCAGTAAAAAAAAGAATACAAAAGAACCAATCAATCCAACAAACTCCCATATAATCGACAAAATGTCCCAACCAAACCACTGCGACATTCCCGCTATAAATAAATAAGGAAGAAAAATAGTATCTACAATATTCTCAAGCCAATACGGGATGTCATAATGTGTGCTACTTACAATTCCCCAAATATTACCAAAAACACAATGGATCAAGGCAATCAATGTAGCGGATTTGAGGGATTTTTTATTCAT
>QFOI01000224.1 GCA_003241175.1 Pseudopedobacter saltans | reverse complement strand
TAACGCTCAATATAGGGTGATCCACAATTCTGGCGGCAACGTGTTCATACTTCATTTTGTTTCCAATATAACCCGCCAACAATCCAGTCACAAACAAAAACACACCAGCATTACAAGCATATAGCAAGGATAAACTGTGCCATGGGTGTTGATCTTCTAACATTTCAAAACCATGTATCCCTTCTACTAATTTGTGTCCAGTAAAAACATCGTACAACCACGCTATCAAATACGAACCAGGCAATACAATCATCAAGTTACCAATGAAAGAAGCATTTTGGCTACGCATAACACGCGCCACTGTGACGGCTAGTTGATATAGATTGGGCGTCGAATTTTTCTTACTATCGAGTGAACTAGCAACAGCACTTGCAGTAAATGCAGGCTGTTTAGTTGCTAGTGTTGAGCCCGTTTCTTCAATAGCCACAAACCCTGCACTATAGTTGACACTATAACCAACACCTAGCCAAAATGGTGGTATTTTCAAAAGATGCAATAAAGATTTAAAAAAAGCCACAAAACAGATAATGACACCACCCCATGCCGCAGTATATATCATTCTAAACCAGTCTTTTCGAGTGGTGGTGATGTATTTGCCGCCCTTATAACCTTTGTGTTCGGCTATCTGATAAGCCACATAACCAAGGTTCTGAGAAAATAATTCGCGTACACTTGACTTACGTTTTTCATTTCTAACCAATATTCGAAAAAGGTCTACAAACTGTCCCGTATCAAGCAAATGTTTATTGCTTATACTGTCTACTAATATACGTAGTCGTTCTAAACTTGCTTCTATGATCAATGTAGTGTAGGTCAAAGAGACACTCGCGCCTTGATATCCTTGGTTGTCTTGTGCAACTTTGATACATGTGGCGCAAGCTTGGAGCATGCTTTCCATTTCTGATAGTAGACTTGATAGTGCCTCAATCTCGTATCCTTCCTCCTGATTAAACATGCGCTCAAAATCTACTGCACAAATATTCTGTGCAACGAATGGGTTATGATTTTTGTATTCTTCAGGTAAGTAATTGTCAAAATCCCGATTCAACCCCAAATCAGCAATTCGATAAGACAAAATCATCAATGACTTCAATATCTGGCGCACCATGTTTGGGTTGTTCATTGTGTCTTTGTAACCTGCATTTTCAAAGAACGCAATCCAACTGTTACGAGATATATGCTCTACCCATATATAATCGCTTTTTTTGTAAAAAATATGGTTAAGTACATAAAGAAAATCGTCTTTGTCTTGATATGGTGGTAATATTTTGTAGCTAATCCTTCTTGAAAATTCTTGCATGAATGCCTGGCTCTGCATCATTCCGCTCTGGGTAAGTGCAGGCACAAGATCCGTATTGATCAGTTGAGAAAATAATGCTGCTTTTAGATTTTTTAGAAGTGCAGGATTCTCAATCAAACTTCTTGTTGCTTCGTTTAGCTTTTTATCAGAATAAAAATACACTGATATTCTATCCGGTCGGATCTTTCCAAAAAAATCACGTAGGAAAACCAATCCATTCTCTCTATCCAATATGCTCAAGTGATAATCTTGATGCAACGTCAACTCCACTAAGTCCGTCTTTTCTTTACTTTTTCTTTTTTTTATTCCCATGGTTATCTACAATAATACAAAATTTGAAATATATCTTACCAACGAATCCTTTACATTCATTAATAATACTTGATTTGCCAATTGCCAAATGAGAAAATAATTGCCAAAAACCGCAAAAAAACGCACAATTAATGCGTTTTGAAAAATTAATGATCTACTTTTAGCCTTTACAAAATCGTTTAGTAAAACACATATTATGAAGAATTGTTTGACTATTCTTTTTTCTACTTGTTTTTTTTGCATTAAATCTCTGTACGCACAACAACCCTCACTAGAAGAAATATCCAACTATCAAACAATAACGGAGTTGGCTTCTTCAGAATCTAATGGAAATTTGTCATGGGCATCTGCCTATAAAGGCAATAGAAATCTGTATGTTGCCAAGTATCCAAATTACAACGCTGAAGCTGTCACTTTTTTCACGGAAAAAGAAGAACAAGAAATATCCAATATTCAATTAAGCAAAGATGGTAAGTATGTAGTATTCGTAAGAGGTGGAGATCATGGCGGTTATCTGTATAAAACACCCAATAATGCTTTGTCATATCCTGAAACGCCAACTATCACGATATGGCGAACTGAGCTTTCAACTAATAAAACCATTCCATTAGCCGAGGGTGACAAGCCTTCTATATCGCCAGATGGTACTAAAGTTTCTTTTATTAAAAATGGAGAAATATGGTCTGTCTCCATTGATGGAGGTCCAACAAAAATGTTGGTTCATAGTCTTGGTAAATGCAGCGATATTCAATGGTCTCCAGATAGTAGTGCTATCGCATTTGTGTCCAATAGGCAAGGACATTCTTTTGTCGGTATTTACAAAAGTCCAAATGTGCCAATAGAATGGATTGAGCCGTCTGTCTTTGTTGATGCGTCGCCAAGATGATCTACGGACAGTAAAAAAATAGCTTTCATCAGAAATATCAACACACGTTTGGATACGGATTCCATATTGAAAAGACAAATAACAAAATGGCAAATAATTGTCTACAATTTATCGGACAGTACTACTAAAACAATCTACCAATCTCCCAATACATTGGCCGGAGGCTCTGAGCCTAATACAAGTGGCGGATTCAATCTTAACTGGCTAGATGAAAAAGAACTTGTTTTCCTTTCTTATCAAGACAAGTGGCCTCATCTTTACTCCATATCTTCTCAAGGTGGTAAAGAGCGATGTCTAACGCCAGGTGATTATATGGTTGAATATCCAAGGATTGCACATACCCAAAAAGTCATCTATTTCTCAGCAAATAAAGGAAAAGAAAAAGAAGACACAGACAGAAGACATTTATTCAAAGTCGATTACTCCGGAAAAATTACACAAATAACGGAAGGCAACGATATTGAAGTTTTTCCTCAACCGTTAAAGGACGGACGATTGGCATTTTTAAAATCTGGTGCAATTGCCGCACCGGTTCCTGCCATAATGTTGACAAACAATGAAGTGAAAAACCTCATTCATCAACCCAATACTATTTCTCAGCAAACTTTTGTGGTGCCCAAACAAATCACCTTCCAAACAAAAGATGGATTAACAATACATGGACAACTTTTTCTACCTAAAAACAAAATAGGAAAAGTCCCTACTGTATTGTTCATTCATGGAGGTCCTGATCGTCAAATGCTTTTAGGGTGGCATTATAGCTCCTATTATTCCAATTGCTATGCCGTTAATCAATATCTTGTCACGCATGGATTTGCAGTTTTGTCTGTCAATTATCGTTGTGGTATTGGATATGGTTTTGATTTCGATGAGCCGGACAATGTTTTTAGTCATGGAGCTACAGAATATCAAGATATAGTTGCCGCAGGGAAATGGTTGCAACGACAGGATTTTGTAAACACTAAACGTATTGGTGTTTACGGAGGTTCTTATGGCGGTTACTTGACAGCCTTAGCTTTAGCAAAAAATTCGGATATTTTTTCGGCTGGTGTTGACATACACGGTGTACACGAACATGAAGCGGAAGAAGAAAACTATAAAAATTCGGATGCGCCAGATGCCAAATTGGCTTTGGATATCGAGCGAAAATCCTTTGCCATTAACTATGTGCAACAATGGAAATCTCCAGTCCTATTAATCCACGGTGATGATGACAGAAACGTAGATTTTCAGCAAAGTATCGATCTTAGTAAAGCATTACTTAAATACAATGTTCCATTCGAATATCTAGTCATTCCTGACGACACGCATCACTGGATGAGCTATAGTAACGAACAAAAAGTCAATAAGGCAACTGTTGAATTTCTGGAAAGGAAACTGAAGTAATATTTGCTTAACAAAAAATACAGAATTTACTCAGAATCATTGGAGTATTTTATGCTCAAATTACTCAAAATGTCTCTGAAAAAAAATGTATTTTCTTGTATCCTTTCCTTTTCGGCATTATACTTCGCCAATGCACAGATGAAAGTAGTTAATAGTTTTCCTATTCCTGGAAATGGTCGTTATGATTATCTTGTAACAGCACCTGACAATCGATTATATGTTTCGCATGGAAACAAAGTGGACGTTATCAATTCTGAAAATGGAACACTAATCGACAGTATCACAGGATTGGGAAACGCTCACGGAATCGCATTGGATTACAAAAACAGAAAAGGATTTATCAGCGACGGGAACAATAATAAATTGGTCGTTTTTGACATGGATTCGTATAAAAAGCTCAATGAAATTACTACAGGTAAAAATCCAGACGCCATATTATTTGAAATAGCTACTAAGAAAATCATTGTCGGAAATGGAAAATCTAACAGTATCTCGATTATCGACCCTACGTCCAATAAAGTTTTGCAAACTATTGATATTGGTGGCAAACCAGAAGCAATTGTTTCGGATAACAAAGAATTCTTGTTTGTCAACATAGAAGACAAAAATGCCATTGCTGTTATTAGTTTAAATGATTTTTCTTTAAAGGAAATGATCGATATTTCGAAAGAAGGAGAAGAACCTGCAGGTTTGTCAATTGATATAAAAGATCAATTGTTGTTTGCGGGTTGTCGAAACAAAAAGCTCGTTATCGTCCATTATCCAGACAAAAAAATCGTGCACTCCTATCCTATTGGCGGCATCTGTGACGGTGTTGTATTTAACCAGTTTAACCAAACAATCTACACATCTAATGGCGATGGTACATTAAATATTTTACAGCGCAAACCAGATGGCGATTGGGAGAATCAATCCATCCATACACAGCAAAATGCCAAGACGATGGCAATCGATAAAAAGTCCAATACCATTTACCTATCGGTAGCGGAAACAGCGACAGAAAAAGATGCATCCGGCAAGCCTGCAATCATTCCAAATACGTTTAAAGTATTGGTTATCAAATAGTAATAAAGTTAACATTTACCATTTTATCAGTAGAAAATAAAAGAGTAATTTTGCACGAAATTATTTCGAAATAATATGTCTACAATTTCAAAAACGATCGACTTTAGTCTTCCATACAAAGTCGCAGATATTTCCCTAGCAGAATGGGGAAGAAAAGAAATACACCTTGCAGAAGCAGAAATGCCTGGTTTGATGGATTTGCGTAAAGAATTTGGCGCAAGCAAACCCTTAAAAGGTGCAAGAATCGCAGGATGTCTCCATATGACCATCCAAACTGCTGTTTTGATTGAAACTCTAGTTGAACTTGGCGCAGAAGTGCGCTGGAGTTCTTGCAATATATTTTCCACCCAGGATCAAGCTGCAGCTGCTATTGCGGCAACTGGCGTTCCTGTTTTCGCTTGGAAAGGTGAAACTTTGGAAGAAGCGGATTGGTGTATCGAACAAACTTTGTTTTTCGGTAGCGAAGATCGTCCTTTGAACATGATTTTGGATGATGGTGGCGATTTGACAAATATCGTTTTTGACAAATACCCTGAATTAATCCAAAACATAAAAGGATTGAGTGAAGAAACCACTACAGGTGTTCATCGCTTGTATGAAAGAATGGCAAAAGGAACGCTTCCAATTCCTGCAATCAATATCAACGACTCCGTTACCAAATCAAAATTTGACAACAAATACGGTTGTAAAGAATCTTTAGTAGATGCAATCCGTCGCGCTACAGATGTCATGATGGCTGGTAAAGTGGCTATCGTTGCCGGTTATGGCGATGTTGGTAAAGGTTCTGCTGCTTCATTGCGCGGAAATGGTGCACGTGTTATCGTTACGGAAATCGATCCAATATGTGCACTTCAAGCTGCAATGGATGGTTACGAAGTAAAAAAGATGGAAAACGTGATCGAAAAGGCAGATATCGTTGTTACGACTACAGGTTGCCGCGACATCATCACGGAAAAAGAATTCCGTTTGATGAAAGACAAAACCATCGTTTGCAATATCGGACACTTCGATATCGAAATCGACATGGCTTGGCTGAACAATACATACGGAAACACCAAAAATACTGTAAAACCACAGGTTGATATTT
>QFOI01000223.1 GCA_003241175.1 Pseudopedobacter saltans | reverse complement strand
TGGCTCCTTGGGTTAAATTCCGTTATGTAATAGAAGCCCTCTGGCACTTGGTAATCACCTTCAATACGTTTTGGTCCCATAGCACCAGCCATTGCACACACTTTGTACCTTTTAAACAATTTAAACGGAAGCGTATCACTATTTCGAGCCCATATCTCCAATTGTCCGTCATATTTGAATGAACGAATATAGATTTCCTTAATCGGCCAGGACAAACCAGCCTTAGCAAATTCTTCTTTGACACGGTCCTCCACTTTTTTCATATTGGCCGTTGTCTTTGTACTTGCACCTTGATTAGCCGCAATATAGTTTTGCATTTGTGCATGTAACTCTCCAATACACAATATAAACAACGCCATTCCTATGCCTAAAATCCTTTTCATTAATCCATTCTTTTTTAACCGAAATTGAATCATTTAACCCAAAAATACTGCAATTGGTAGAAAATCATCATCGGTCTTTCAATTTTGCCGTTTTTTTAAGAAAGTAAAAACCATATTTGGATTACCTTTGCCGACATTTCATATACAATTATGCAAAAAATAGGAATTTTGGGTGGCGGCCAATTAGGTAGAATGCTGCTACAGGCTGCTGCTAATTATGTCGTTGAGACATATATATTGGAAAATGACGAAAACTGTCCATCTGCTCACCTTTGCACACATTTTGTCAAGGGAGACATTAAAGATTACGATGCAGTCTACAATTTTGGTAAAAACTTAGATGCTATTACAATAGAGATTGAATCTGTCAATATTGATGCCCTCGAAGCATTGGAAAAAGAAGGTGTAAGGGTATATCCCCACAGTTCCGCATTAAGAACTATCAAAAACAAAATTTTCCAAAAAGAATTCTATAAAGAAAACGCTATTCCGTCACCGCAATACGTCGTAACACAGGATCTTTCAGAACTCAAAAAACATATTGACTTCCTTCCTGCAGTACACAAAATCGGAGAAGGTGGATATGATGGTAAAGGCGTACAAGTAATAGAAAATGCAAATGACATCCATAAAGGTTTTGACGCACCTTCCGTATTGGAAAAAGAGGTACAAATTGCTAAAGAAATAGCCATCACGGTTGCCGTTTCTGACAAAAAAGAAGTCGCCATTTTTCCTCCTGCCGAAATGGTTTTTGATCCACATCTTAATCTTTTGGATTATCAGATCAGCCCAGCAAGGCTTGTAAAGGATATCGAATGGAGAGCGGAAGCTATTGCACGCAAAGTCGCATTGGAATTTAAAAGTCCGGGACTATTTGCCGTGGAGATGTTTTTGGATACGAACAATAATGTTTGGGTAAATGAAACAGCACCACGTGTGCACAATAGTGGACACCATACCATTGAGGCCAATTATTGCAGTCAATTTGATATGCTTTGGCGTATTTTGTTACAATTGCCGTTAGGTAATACCGCACCAATAAAAGCCTCATCCATCGTGAATCTTCTCGGAGCGGAAGGCTTTTCTGGTCCCGCTAAATATGAAGGTTTGGATGAAGTGATGAAAATGTCCAATGTTTTTGTTCACCTGTACGGAAAAGAAACAACGAAACCAGGTCGTAAAATGGGACACGTCACTATATTGAGCGATGATTATCCGGAATTGACTTTTCGCGCAAAGCAGGTAAAACAAGCATTGAAAATAGTTTCTTAACCTCACCTAAATCCTCTCCCAAAGGAGGAGACTTTACAACAATGCTAACATAGCCCTTCTCCTGTAGGAGAAGGGTTGGGGATGAGGTTGGTTTTAATAAAAGGATTTCCCATTAGGAAATCCTTTCTTATTTTGCAGGCAATGGCGGAAATGGAACATAGAGGTATTTTGGACACTCCTATCGAATACTTAAAGGGGGTTGGTCCTTTGCGTGGCGATATGCTACGCAAGGAAATACAGTTGTTTACATTTAGGGATCTATTGACTTATTTTCCTTTGCGCCATATTGACCGAACGAGAATAGACCCGATCAACCAAATTAATTTTCAAAGTGAATACATACAAGTAGCCGGAAAAATAACGCAGTCCGATATTATTGGGGAACGACGTAGCAAGCGTCTGGTCGCTTATCTTTCGGACGGCACAGGTGAGATCGAATTGGTGTGGTTTCAAGGTATCAACTGGATACAAAAATCTGTCACAGTTGGCGCACGTATTGTCGCGTTCGGAAAGGTTTCTTTTTTCAATGGAAAACCTCAAATCTCTCATCCCGAAATAGAAACAACGATCACTCAACCTCAGGCGAAACAATATCTTGAACCAATCTATCCTTCTACCGAAAAACTAAAAGCAAGAGGAATCAACAGCAAGTTGCTTTCCAAAATAATGGAAGCACTATTCGTTCAGTTGAAAGAAACGGATATTCCGGAAAACCTTCCTGAATATCTTCTTTCCGAGTTACGTTTGATGCCGAGATTCCAAGCATTTGTCGCCATACATTTCCCAAAAAACGAAGCAGACTATCAAGCAGCTTTACGTCGCCTGAAATTTGAAGAACTCTTTTTGGCGCAGCTTAGATTAGCGTTGATTCGTATTCAAAGACATCGAAACAGTAAAGGTTTTGTATTTGAAAAAGTAGGTGAACTGTTCAATACATTTTACGAACAATATCTTCCTTTTGAATTGACCAATGCGCAGAAACGTGTATTGAAAGAAATCCGTCAAGACACCGGAAAAGGTTTTCAGATGAATCGTTTGGTTCAGGGTGACGTAGGAAGCGGAAAGACTATAGTTGCACTTTTGTCCATGATATTAGCAGCGGACAATGGTTTCCAAAGCTGCTTGATGGCACCAACCGAAATATTGGCTCGTCAACACTTTCAAGGATTAAGTGAACTGCTTAAGGATTTGCCTATCAACATTCGTATCCTAACGGGAAGTACAAAGATTAAAGAGCGTAGAGAAATTTTGGCCGAACTAGAAAATGGAAACATACATCTCCTAGTTGGCACGCATGCTATTATCGAAGATAAAGTACAATTCAAAAATATAGGATTAGCTGTCGTAGATGAACAACACAAATTTGGCGTGGCACAACGCGCCAAACTTTGGAAAAAAAATAGCCTACCGCCACATATTCTTGTCATGACAGCCACTCCAATACCGAGAACTTTGGCGATGACAGCTTATGGCGATTTGGACTATAGTGTCATTGACGAACTACCTCCAGGACGCAAACCTATATTGACTGTTCACCGTAATGAAATGCAACGGGCAAGCGTTATGGATTTTATCAAGTCGGAAATCAAACTTGGTCGTCAAGCTTACATTATCTATCCCTTAATTGAGGAAAGTGAAAAACTAAGTTATGAGGACCTCATGCAAGGATATGAGCAAGTGAAGAGCTATTTTCCTGAACCGAAATACTTGATTTCGATGGTACACGGACGGCAAACCGCCGAAGAAAAAAGCATCAATATGCAACGCTTTGTACAAGGCAATACGCAGATAATGGTGAGTACTACCGTTATCGAAGTTGGCGTCAATGTTCCAAATGCAAGTGTGATGGCAATTGAAAGTACCGAAAAATTTGGGCTTTCTCAATTGCATCAATTGCGTGGTCGTGTTGGTCGTGGCAGTGAAAAAAGTTATTGTATTTTAATAACGGGAAGCAAACTGAGCAATGATGCTCGTGAACGTGTCAAGATCATGTGTGCCACTAATGACGGTTTCAAAATTGCAGAAAAAGACCTAGAATTACGGGGCCCTGGCGATATCGAAGGCACGCGACAAAGTGGTGCTTTAAATTTCAAGATTGCTAGCATTGTGGATGACAAACCTATATTGGAAGCCGCCAAGTTTTACGCAGATAAAATAACCACCGAGGACGAAAAATTGGATCTCGTTCAACATTCTGTATTGAAACAATACCTCATGAGCCAAAAAGGAAAAACAGCTTGGAGTAAAATATCTTAAAAACACCAATCTCACATTGAGGACTATATCCAAGAAAGATATAGTTAAAGCGGCATTTTTATAGTTGCTTACTACTCAAATCCTGTAAAGGAGGCAGTTCATCCTTAGGTCTGTAAAAAAGAAAATATAGATTACCGATGATCCAAGTCAACCAAAACAGATAAAAGCCCAAATGAAATTTTTCCTTTAGTATCTTATGAGAAAAGGTCGTGGTGAAATCATTGTAGGTTCCATACAACCCGGCAATAGCTACTACCAACAAAATAGCACTGAACATTTTTGCTTTATTGGCAGGTTGTTTTTGCCCCATGTATTGCTGTATCAATGTCAATAGGACTTGTATTATCGCCATCACGATCGCAGTCTTCCACCAAGTCTTAAACAAGGTATATTCTTTGTAGACAATGTTAATACCCAGTCGCCCAAGAAAAGACATTTTGGAAACCAATACGCCAGATATTATCGAAAGCACCAACTGTAAGCAAATCAGTATTTTGTAATTTTTCATTTTTTAAGGATTTGAATAGAGCAAAAGTACATTTCAAAATGATATCTAACCTCATCCCAACCCTTCTCCTTAAGGAGAAGGGCAATAAACAGTAGATTCAAAGTCCTCTTCATTAGGAGAGGATTTAGGTGAGGTTACTTTATTTCACATAGTTTTCCACAGGCAACCTATTGGCAAGACTTCTGCCTAAGGTCATTTCATCCGCATATTCCAACTCTCCACCAAAAGCTATACCGCGAGAAATAGTCGTCACTTTGCACGCCATATCCTTTAGTTTTCTCTGAATGTAAAAGATGGTCGTATCTCCTTGAATATTGGGATTCAAGGCAAAAATCAACTCTTCCACCTCATTTTTCTGCACACGTTCAATCAACTCGTCAATATGCAACTGATCAGGTCCAATACCATCCAAAGGAGAAATCACGCCACCAAGAACATGGTAAACGCCGTTGAACTGCTGCGTATTCTCGACAGCGATCACATCTCTGATATTTTCTACTACACAGATGACATGATGATTGCGTGCTTTGTTAGCACATATTGCACAAGTATCGCGATCGCTGACATTGAAACATTCTTTGCAAAAATGCGTTTCAGAGCGCATGCGTTCTATTGCTTGACTAAATCTTTTTACATCCTCTTCCTCTTCCTTCAAAAGATGAAGCACCAAACGCAAAGCCGTTTTCTTGCCTATACCAGGCAGCTTTGCAAATTCCGTTACTGCATTTTCCAACAATGTGGATGGTAACTGCATCATAATTTTCTCCTCTGTTTCTTACTACTTCTTATTTGGGTTGACCATGTAGGAATATCTCCGGTTCATTATCCCAATTGGCCTTAAAATTAAATTTTTGTCTGATACGTTCAACGATTTCCGGTTGCAATTTCTTGTCATAATCTCCCGGATCCCATTTTCCATTTTTATTAAGATCATACAAAATTTTCAATTCGTATTCTCCCGGATAAAACAATTTACGAATGACTTCTTTGTTGTCATTGAGAGGGATAGAATCCGTCTCTTTCCCATTTTTGAAAAATTGCATGACAGGATTTTTACTTAGGTCAACGTCCGGAATACGTATCCTAATCCCTGCATAGGCAGCCTCTTCTTTTGTTTTAAAATCGAGCGTATCAATCTTGGCCATCCATACTTGATTGGAGTCAATGGCTGCCAATGTATCCACGATGAGTTTGAAATATTGCTCCTCTTTCCATGGATATTCCAATACAAATTTGGAATAAGTCGTATCAGAACTATCAGGCCGTATTTTGTAACCTGAAACACGATGATACAACGTATCCACCAATACGATTTTGGATGTATCAAATTTACTTAAAGGTCTGTCAAAACTAAAATAAAAAGGAGTCAACAAATCCTGCATTCCATTGTCCAAAGTACTGGACATCTTCAAGGGTTGAGGTTTGTCGTTTTTCTTTTTCTTTTTGTGGCCACTTTCTTCTCCATTAGAATTTTCATTTTTTTTCTCTTCTTCCGGAGCTTGCTGGTAGGCATAAAGCACCAACCTTCCCGGTGAGGTAGAATCAGTAATATGCAATACCTGATTGTAGAATGCAAACATCATCGTACTATCACTATACTGCTTATTGTAATCATTAGGTAAA